>JADZET010000001.1 GCA_020850375.1 Phycisphaeraceae bacterium
CGGTACCCACACCTACAGCATCGAGCTGTACCCAAGTCACGGCTGCGGCGTCGACGCCCGGGACCTGCACGCCCTGGAGACCAAGCGATGAGCGAGACCCCCGAAATTGCGCCGCCGCGCACGGTCGAATACGCGCTGTTCGAACGCGACTCCGGCCGCATCGTGGCCACGGGCCGCTGCCGGGAGGATCACATCGAGGTCCTGGCCGACATGGCGTACTACGACGTCGCCATCGACATCCAGGCCAGCGACGAGCGCCACTGCGTCATCGATGGCGCGATCGTCGAGCGCACCCCGCTGCCAGGCGCGGAGACGGTCTACACGCTCGCGGCCGACGGCGTCGACAGCGTCAGCATCCCGGTGCCCGTCGGCGCCACGTGCTGGATGCAGGGCCGTCTCAGCGGCCCGCCGTGGATCGAGGCCTCCGGCACCGCGCGCATTACCACGAACGTCGCCGGCGTCTACGAGCTCGTCGTCGATCACCCGCGCCACCTGGTGGCCCGGATCCGCATCGAGGCGACCTGATGGCCACCCGCATCGATCTGCGCGCCGACGCGGCCGTCGCCCGCCAGGCCGCCTATCCCGACACCGGCGAGCAGCTCGACGCGCTGTGGAAGATCGTCGACGCCCTCATCAACCGACAACCGCTGCCGGCCGAGGCGCTGGCCGTGCGCGATCAGATCGCGCAGATCAAGGCGCGGTACCCGAAACCCACACAGGAGGCGAAATGATGTGGACTCTGATAGCGCTGTGCATCGTCGTCGTGGTCGTGCTGATCACTCTGTCCGCGTTGACATAGGAGGTAGCCGTGCCCTGGATTGCCCTCGGAGTGTTTGTCGTGCTCGTGCTCGTCATCCTCTTCGGCATCGTCGTGATGGTGACGCCTGCCCAGGCCGCCGGCGGGCCGTCGCCCTTCGACTACGGCGTCCTCACCTACCTGTGGGTGCTGTGTTTAAGTGCCTTCGGTGGCATCGTGAATTTCAGCCGCAAGCTGCGCGACTCGCGGACCACCCCGTTTCGGCTGACCGAGTTCATCGGCGAGATCGCCACGAGTACCTTCGCCGGCCTGCTGACGTTCTGGTTGTGCGAGTCCGCCGGCGTCGACCGACTCATCGCGGCTTGCTGCATCGCCATCTCGGGGCACATGGGATCGCGCGCCGTGTTCAAAATCGAGCGGTTCCTGGAACACAAGATGGGCGGCGCCGTAGCCGCCCCGGCCCCTGAACCCGACCCGGATCCAGCCCCCGACAAATGATCACCCCGGGCGTCATGTCCGTGCTGCGCGAGACCGCCCGTCTCGACCCTGACGACATTGCCTCGTTCGCCCTGCTGCGGATCGGCGACCACGACGCCCGGCAGATCGTCGATGCTCTGGACACCCTGCAGGCCGTCCGCCTCTACGTCGCCCTGCCCACCGCCACGCTCGACACCCTCCGCCTGCTCCTGCAGCAGTCCACCACCGAAACCCTGGAGATCGTCCGCCGTGATCAGACATTGGAGCCCTGACGAGATCAAGCGCATCGCCCCGCTGTGCCCTGACGCCGTGGCCTGGGCCCGCCGCCTCGGCGCCGCCGCGCAGATCTACGACATCCTCGACATCGAGCACCGCCTGACCATGTGGACCGCCACCATCGTCCACGAGAGCAACCAGCTGCGCGACCTCGAGGAGAACCTGTCCTACTCCGCCCAGCGCATCGTCGAGATCTGGCCGGCGCGGTTTCCCGGCATCGCCGCCGCCCGGCCGTTTTCGCGAAACCCGGAGCGGCTGGCCAACCGCGTCTACGCCAATCGGATGGGCAACGGGCCGGAGGAATCCGGCGAGGGCTGGCGCTACCGCGGCCGCGGCCTGATCCAGATCACCGGCCGGGCCATGTACGAGCGGTGCGGCGAGGGCCTCGCCCAGCCGCTCCTCGAGCAGCCCGACCTCCTCCTCAAGCCCGACCTGGCCGCGCTCTCCGCCGGCTGGTACTGGGTCGCCAACGGCTGCCACGCGCCTGCAGACGCCGACGACATGCGTGGCGTGACCAGGATCGTCAACGGCGGCCTGAACGGCCTGGAGGAGCGCCTGGAGTACCTGGCGCGTGCCCGCCGCGTCCTCGAGGCCCGCCCATGACCGGCGCGGCCCTCTCCCTCCTCCGCAGCCTCTGGTCCGCCGTCGGCCTGCGCGGCATCGCCGGCACCATCGCCGGCTGGTGGCTGTGCAGCTGGTGGACCGTCACGCCCCTCCAGATCGACCTGGCCGAGGCCAAGCGCGGCCTCTCGGCCCTGCAGGCGTCCGTCGCCCAGACCGACGCCGACTACCAGCGCGCCGCCCGCGCCGAGGAAACCCGCCGAATCGAAGTCACTGAGAGGATCGCAACCAAGGCCCAAGCCGCTCTCGACAATCTGGACCGCCGCCACGCTGCTGATCGTGCTCGCTGGCTGCCAAAGCCAGCCGCAGCGGCTGGTGTGCCCGGCGCCGACGTACGACCCGCCGAAGTTTCCGCTTCCGCCCAGCCAGCTGCTGACGCCCCCCGACCAGGCGGCCCTGGCGGCCTATCGGACGAGGATCGAGCGGATATTGTCGGGCTCCTGCAGCTGCTCGAGGTAGAGGCGCAGAAGCGGGGGCTGCTGATCGACTGGATCAACCGCCAGGCACGGCCGCCGTAGGTGGGTGTGAGGCGAAAACAAAACTTCTGAGGGCCGACTTGCCGGATAACGAAAGTCGGCCTTTTTCGTTCAAGGGGGCTTGACAATCCACGCAATGCGTGGATAATAGGTCCCATGGTCGATCACCGACCAACACCACCCCGGGGGTGAGTACCCGGCAGGAGAGTCGACATGAGCATGAGCAAATCCGCAGCGATCCGCGAAGCTGCAAAGCACGTATCAGTTCACGGTCAGCGTACTAGCTGGCAAATCATCGGCCCGTATCGCGATGACGAGTTGAGCGGCCCGACAACGGAATTGACCGCCGACTCGTGGTTCAAGGCCCGCGGTATTGCCGCGATCTGGAAGGCCCGTCTTGCGTTGAGGTTGATGGGCTACGTTGACGCTCCTGGCGAGTACGATTACGGGTTTGCGGTCGATCACGAGCACTTCCGGGGCGTCAATGACGTCCCGGGTCTGATCGACGGAGCTATCGAGCACGTGCGGATCATGCGCGAGCACACCGCCCGTCGTCTGGCTGGCTCGTGACCCAGTTCAAGCGCAAAGCCTCGGGGCCCCTCGGCCCCGAGGGCTACCGCGCCGCCGCTCGCAAGCTGCGCCGCTTTGCCGAGACGCTCGATTCTCGCGCCGACGGCCCGCCGGCCACGCTTACGCCCATCATCCGCGACATCGAGGCCCACGCCCGATCGCTCGCCATCCGACACCAGGAGGCCCTCGTGGCACAGCACGCGGTCCGCATCACCATCCCGGACGATCTCGACTACGCCGATCTCAAACTCTCGCGCGATGTCGTCACCGGCGGCGTCGATTTCGACTGGGCGCCGACAGCGCACTCAATGCGGAGATGAAGCGGCTGTGGAACGCGCAGACGCCTAACGCAGAAGTAACCGGCGTGCCCGGCTTTTCGGGCACGTCCGGTTGACTGCCGGGTTAGGCAACAAACGATAGGAGAACGATATGGCTTCACAACTGATTGGAACTACCGAAACCGTCTGGTTTA
>JADZET010000002.1 GCA_020850375.1 Phycisphaeraceae bacterium
TCAGACAGCAACCATGAGCACGCCGGCGGACAAGTCGAGCACCTGCCAAACCCTGGCGCCCTGGGCGATTATTCTGGCGGCGGGCAAGGGCAAGCGCATGGGCGGGGGGGACCTGCCCAAGGTGCTCTACCCGGTGGCGGATGAGCCGATGGTCCGCTGGGTGGTGCGGGCCTGCCGGGAGGCGGGGGTCGAGACGTGCGTCGTGGTGATCGGACACAAGGGAGAGATGGTCAAGCAAGCCCTGGCCCCGGAGCCAGGGTGTGTTTTTGTCGAGCAGACGCAGTTGCTCGGGACCGGGCACGCTGCGCGGATGGCGGAGCCGCTGTTCGCGGGCAAGCCGGCGCGCGAGGTGTTCGTGCTGGCCGGGGATGGGCCGCTGATCCGGGCCCGGACGCTGCGGACGATCCTGGAGGTGCACCGCAATCGCCGCGCGGCCGCCACGCTGGCGTCGTCGGTCATCGAGAATCCCACGGGGTACGGCCGGGTCGTGCGCCACGCCGACGGGAGCTTCAAGGCCATCGTCGAGCAGAAGGACGCGACGCCGGAAGAGCTGGCCATCCGGGAGGTCTTCCCCAGCTACGCATGCTTCGACAGCGGCGCGCTCTTCGAGTCGTTGGCGAGGGTCGGCAACACCAACCAGTCGGGGGAGTATTACCTGACCGACGTGCCGGCGATCCTCTGCCGTGAGGGCCGGCGGGTCGAGGTGATCGAGTCCGTGCCGGCCGAGGACGTGCTGAGCATCAACACGCCCGAGCAGTTGGCGGAAGTCGACGCGATCTTCCGCAGACGCCTGGCCACGCCCGCCCCCGGAACCCCCGGAAGCCCCGGAAGTGTTTCAAAGCGCAACGAACCCCTGTGCCAGACGAAAGGTGCTCCATGAGCCGCAGCGACCTTGACGGTCTTCGGATCTTCTGCGGTCGGGCCAGCAGCGGTCTGACCGAGCAGATCTGCCGTTACCTGGACATCCCGCTGGGGCAGGGTCATTCGACCGTCTTCCCCGACGGCGAGATCATGGTCAAGGTCGAGGAGGACGTCCGCGGGCGGGACTGCTACATCGTCCAGAGCACCTGCCATCCGGTGAACAACAACCTGATGGAGCTCTTGATCTACATCGACTGCCTCAAGCGCGCCAGCGCCGCCCGCGTGACGGCCGTGCTGCCCTACTTCGGCTATGCCCGGCAGGACCGCAAGGACGAGGGGCGCGTGCCGATCACGGCCAAGCTGGTGGCGAACATGCTCACGACGGCGGGGGCGAGCCGGGTGCTGGCGATGGACCTGCACGCCGAGCAGATCCAGGGCTTCTTCGACGTGCCGGTGGATCACCTGCACGCGGCGCCGGTGGTGGTGAAATATTTCGAGAGCATCCGCGAGGAGCTCGGGGACATCGTGCTGGTCAGCCCGGACGTGGGCAACGTCAAGACGGCCAATCGTTATGCGACGTGGCTGGGCGGGGACCTGGCGATCATCGACAAGCGGCGCGTCTCGGGCAGTCAGGTGGTCTCGGCCAACCTGATCGGCGAGGTGAAGAACCGCACGGTGCTGATGGTCGACGACATGATCTCGACCGGCGGGACGATCTGCGAGGCGGCCAAGCTGGTGATGGCCCACGGGGCCCGGGACGTGATCGCCGCGGCGACCCACCCGGTGCTGGTGGGGCTGGCCATGGAGCGGCTGGCCGAGGCGCCGATCAGCCGGGTGGTCGTCTGCGACACGATCCCGACCCACCCGCGATGTAAACCCATTGAGAATAAGCTTGTAGAGCTCAGCGTGGCCGAATTGCTCGGGGAGGCGATCCACCGGATCCACCACAACCGGTCGGTCTCGAGCCTCTTCCAACTCAACGACCCTCGGCGCAAGGACTCCCCGCCCGTCAACGGCGTCGCCGGGTTGCCGGGGTCGGGGGTGAAGCCCTCAGCGGCAATCGGTTGACGTTGGTATACTGCTTCGCCTTTAGACCGCCCCTGCCCCGGAACCCCCGGAGCCCCCGGAGAATCGTTCGATGGCCACTCAGTTCCCCATCCTCCAGGCTGAGAAGCGCAGCGCGCTCGGCAGCCGTTTCGTCAGCCGCCTCCGCCAGCAGGGCAAGCTTCCGGCCGTGATCTACGGCCACAAGCAGGACCCGCTGACGATCAGCCTCGATCCCAAGGCGACGAGCCTGCTGCTCCGCCAGCACGCCCACATCGTCGAGGTGCAACACGACGGCGAATCCGAGCCGTGCCTGTTCAAGGAGGTGCAGTGGGACCACCTCGGCTCGACGATGATCCACGTCGACTTCGCGCGGGTGGACCTGACGGAGGAGATCACCGTCGAGATCGGCATCCGCCTGGTCGGCGAGCCGGCGGGGCTGAAGGAAGAGGGCGCGTTCCTCGAGCAGCAGTTGACCGAGCTCGAGATCAAGTGCCTGGCCGTGAACATCCCGGCGGAGATTGTGGCCAAGGTCGATCACCTCAACGTCGACGACGTGCTCGAGGTCAAGGACCTGATCCTGCCCGAGGGCGTCAAGGCCGTGACCGATCCGGAGAAGATCGTCGCGGCGGTGCACATCGCCAAGGCCCTGGAGGAAGAGCCCGCGGCCGCCCCGGCCGAGGGCACTGCCGCCGAGCCCGAGGTCATCGGCAAGAAGGAAGAGGGCGAAGAGGGCGAGGCCGCCGCGGAAGAGAAGAAGTAAGTCCTTCCCCCCTGCCATGTTTTTCACCATACACACAACCCGGCGCCCCTGGCTCCGGGTTTTTCTTTGGGCCCATCGGGGCGGCGGCGAGGGTATGCTGCTGGCTGGATGAGGACCGGAGTCTGGACATGCGTCTGATCGTCGGCCTGGGCAACCCCGGGCCCGAATACAACCAGACCCGCCACAACGCGGGGTTCATGGCGCTCGACCGCCTGGCCCAGCGGCACAACCTGCTGGCGGGCCAGCGGCCGAGGCTGCGCTTCCACGCCGCGGCGATCGAGGGAAGCATCGGCGGGCAGAAGTGCCTGCTGCTCGAGCCGCAGACCTACATGAACCGTAGCGGGCTGTGCGTGCAGGAGGCGGCGGCGTTCTACAAGATCCCGGCGCAGGAGCTCCTGGTGGTGGTCGACGACGTGGCGCTGCCGGCGGGGAAGCTGCGTCTGCGGGCCGGGGGCAGCGACGGCGGGCACAACGGCCTGGCGGACATCGAACGGGCCCTGGGCACGGCGGAGTACCCGCGTCTGCGCGTCGGTATTGATCCCCCCGGGAGGGTCCCGCAGGCGGACTACGTGCTGTCGCGTTTCACGCCCGAGCAGATGGCGCAGGTCACGCCGGCGCTCGAGACGGCGTGCGACGTGATCGAGTGCTGGGTGCGCGAGGGGATCGCGACGGCGATGAACCGCTTCAACGGGGGCGAGGCCTGAGCGTGAACGCGGGGTCAGACGCCCGGTCGGGCGGGCTGGGCTTCCTGCCGGGTGATGGCGTCGTAGAGGGCCTCGGCGCTGGCGGCGTTGCGGATGCTCAGACGGAAGGCGGGGTCCGTCAGCAGCCGGCTGATGGCGGCCAGGGCCTGGATGTGCGGTCCGGTCTGGTCCATGGGGCTGGCCAGCAGGAAGATCAGCTCGACGGGGCGCTTGTCGATGGCGTCGAACTCGATGGGCGTGGCGGCCTTGCCGACGGCCATGATCAGTCGCTTGCAGCCGGCGGCCTTGCCGTGGGGGATGGCCACGCCGTTGCCGATGCCGGTGGTGCGCGTCTGCTCGCGCTGCCAGATGGCGGCCTTGAGCGGGGCGGGGTCCTCGATGCCGTTCTGCTGACAGAGCAGCTCGGCGAGCTCGAAGACGGCGGCCTGCTTCTGCGTGGCGGCCAGGGGCACCTTGACGCAACCGGGTTGGAGAATGTCTTTCAGACGCATCGGATCGTCTCGTGGTAAACAACCTGCCTGGGCTAGTATCGGCTTGCACCCCAGGCTGCCCCGGCCATGCGGTCCATCGCGCAGCCGTCCTCCCGGACAAGGGCAGAAGGCGAAGCATACATCCTGGGCCAAGGTGGGGCAAACGTCGGAGAAAACGGTGGATACCTACGAACGCCGCAACTCGGTACCCTGACGGCAGGTTAGAACTTCCGACCCGGTTGGACCGTAGGCTAGGGGAACGCCCGGCCGCCAAGCCCCGGGCAGCAAGAGGACCCACCGCTCATGATTCACGTCCAGGACCTGGTCAAACGCTATGGGCCGAACCTTGCCGTCGATCGCGTCAGTTTCGAGGTCCCGCAGGGACAGATCGTCGGCTTCCTCGGCCCTAACGGCGCGGGCAAGACCACGACGATGCGCATCCTCACGGGGTACCTGCCGCCGACCTCCGGAGGGATTCAGATCGCCGGGTTCGATGTGCTGCGGCAGTCGCTGGCGGCCCGGCAGAAGATCGGCTACCTGCCCGAGCACACGCCGCTCTACCCGGAGATGCGCGTGGACGAGTACCTGGACTTCCGGGGGCGGCTGCACGGGATGGGCCGCAAGCACCGGCGGGGACGGATCAACGTGGTGGTCGACCGCTGCGGGCTGATGCCCGTGCGACGGCGGCAGATCGGGCGGCTGTCGCGCGGGAACCGGCAGCGCGTGGGCATCGCCCAGGCGCTGCTGCACGAGCCGCCGGTCCTGATCCTCGACGAACCGACGGCGGGGCTGGACCCGCACCAGGTCACGGCCATCCGTCAGCTCTTCGCGGAGCTGCGCGGCGAGCACACCATCCTGCTCTCGACGCACATCCTGCCCGAGGTCGAGAAGAACGCCGACCGGGTGATCATCCTCGCCGGCGGGCGGATCGTGGCCGACGGCACCCCCGGAAGTCTGCGAGAACAGGTGGGCAAGGGAGCGAAGGTGCGGATTGAGGCCCGGGCACCGCTCGCGCAGGTGCGCCGGGCCCTGGAGGACCTGCCGCAGGCCGAGTCGGTGGCGGCGGCTGAGACCGACGGGTGGTGCGAGGCGATCGTGACGCCGAAGCCGGGGGCCGACGGGCTGCGCGAGGCGGTGGGTCGCGCGGCGGCTTCGAACAGTTGGACGATCCGGCAGCTCAGCCTTGAGCGGGCCAGCCTCGAGGCGTTCTTCATCCAGATCACCGCCGCCCAGCACCAGGCGCCCGCGGCTGTCGAGTCCGCGGCGTAATTCGATCAAATAACCACGGAATCCTCCGCATGGACCGCACACTGACCATCGCCAAGCGTGAACTGACGAGCCTGTTCTACTCGCCCGTGGCCTATGTCGTGCTGGCGCTGTTCGCGCTGGGCACGGGGCTGATCTTCCTGGGGCTGGAGTTCGCCCCGGGGGAGGAGGCGACGCTCCGGACGACGTTCAACTACGTCGTGGGTTTCCTGGTCTTCCTGGTGCCGGCGATCTCGATGCGGCTGCTCAGCGAGGAGTATCGGGCGGGGTCGATCGAGACCTTGATGACCTCGCCGGTCAGCGACGGGCAGGTGATCGTGGGCAAGTGGCTCGGCGCGATGGGCTTCTACCTCGCCCTGCTCTCGCCGATGCTGGTGTTCACGGGGCTGCTCGAGGTTTTCGGCCGGCCGGACTATGGGCCGATCGCGGCGGGGTTCCTGGGGCTGCTGCTCGTCGGCGGGCTGTACCTGGCCATCGGGGCCTTCGCGTCGTCGGTGACCGAGAGTCAGATCATCGCCTTCCTGCTGACGGTCTTCATCATCGCGGTGTTCACGTTCCTGCTGAGCAGCCTGCCCTACGCCCAGTTCGTCAGCCCCGCGTGGCGCAGCGGTCTGTTCTATGCCGGGGTGTACCGGCACTTCCAGGACTTCGGCAAGGGGGTGATCCAACTCGGCGGGCTGGTCTACTTCATCAGCGGGATCGGGTTCTTCCTTTTCCTGGCCACGCTGATGCTCGAGAGCCGCCGCTGGCGCTAACCCCCCGCCCCCCCGGAAGTGGACACCGGTTCACTCAGCCTCCTGCCTGATCGGGATGATTCATCCATGAAAGATCGCCCCCGGAATCCCCGGAACCCCCGGAACCCCCAGCATTCTCCGACGCAATCCACCCGCCGCATGGCGTTTGGCCTGAACGTGCTGATCGCGACGGTCACCGCATTGGCCCTGGTTGTCTGCGTCAACGGGCTGGCTTGGTGGACCTTCCCGGCCCAAGCCCCCTACCGCATCGACCTGACCGCCACGCGGCGTTACAGCCTGTCGGCCCAGACGCGGCAGGTCCTCGACACGCTCAAGCAGGACGTGAGCATCGTCACGCTGATCGCCCAGACGGGCCTGGACCCCGAGCGTCAACGGCTGGCCCAGCAGGTCACGGACCTTGTCGATGAGTATGACACCGCCTCGTCCCACATCACCGTCGAGCACATCACCCCGGGAAGAGAGCTCACGCGGCAGGAGCGGTTATTCCAGGCCCTGCACGACCGATTCAGCAAGCAGCTCGAGCCGGTGGCTCAGGCCGTCGAACAAGGCCGGCGGGCACTCGACGCCTTCGTCAAGGCCTCGGCTGACCCGGCGGGGCTGATCAAGGAGGCCGCGGCTGATCCCGCCCTGACGGACGACCCGACGCGCCAGACGCTCCGCGAGATCGCCCAGGCGTTCGGGTCCGTGACGCTCGGGCTCGAGGACCAGAAGGCGGTGCTGAACCAGACGCTCGAGGGCCCGCTGCCGAACTATCAGCAGGCCAAGGGGGATCTGTCCACGCTGTTCGAGCAGCTCAACTCGGGCCTGCTCGCCCCGGCGCTGGGACACCTGCGGCAGACGGCGGCGAGAAGCGAATTGCCCGCGTCGGTTCGTGACCGGCTGCTGCGAGCGGTCGACGGGCTGACGATGTTGCGCAAACAGGTCGATCAGGCCCTCGATGGGCTCCGGCAGGCGCCGGCGGTCGAGGCCTACGACCAGATGGTCAGCCAGCTCGCGCAGCGCGACGTGCTGGTGATCAGCAGCGGGCCGCAGGTGCGCGTGCAGCCGGTGTGGGACCTTTTCCGCTCGCCGGTGCAGCAGCAGGCCCAGGATCCCAATGCGCCCAAGCCGGCGGAGCTGGGCTTCCTCGGCGAGGAGATGATCACGGGGGTGCTGGTGAGCATGACGCTGGAGAACCCGCCGCTGGTGGTCTTTGTGCACGGGGCGGGGGGATCGCCCCTCGGGCCGGGCGGACCGTTCAACCACGTGGCGGACCGACTCAAGAAGTTCAACTTCCAGGTCGAGGCGTGGTCGCCCACGCCGGCCAATGCCAACCCCGCCAGCCGGACGCCCCCGCAGCCGACCGCACCGCCGCAGGCCAAGCCGGGGCAGAAGGTCGTCTGGATCGTCCTGCCGCAGGATTCGAGCGGCGGGGACATGCTCGGCGCGGTGGCGGAGAAGCAGCTTGTGAGCCTGGTCAACCAGCAGCTCGCGGCGGGTGAAGGCGTACTGGCGATGCTCGGCCCCTCGCCGATGGCTCAGTTCCAGACCAGCGCGATGGCGGAGTATCTGGCGGGGCTGGGCATCACGGTGCAGGCGGATCGGATCATCCTGGCTGAGATGCCCGTCTCGGACCAGCGGACGGTGGCCCAGCGCCAGCACCTGGTGACGGACTGGCCGGGTCAGTCGATCGTCACGCAGGCCATCGCGGGCATGCCGGGGGTCTTCCCGCTGGCGTGCCCGATCCTGGTGCAGAACAAGGATGACAAGGCCACGATCCTTCCGCTGGTGATGATCCAGGCGCGGTCGCTGTGGGCGGAACGCAGCCTCGACCCCGACGCGCTGGCCCAAGCGAAGTTCGACCCCAGCATGAGCGCGCCGGCTGAGGGATTCACCATCGGCGCGGCGTATGAGAAGGAGGGGCATCGGCTGATCGTGTTCAGCGATCCCTACTTCGCCAACGACCAGATCACCACGTACGGGCAGATCGCGGGGGTCGGCGGATCGGCGGGGTTGGCGGACCTGGTCGGCGCGACGTTCCCGGGCAATGCGGAGCTTTTCGTCAACAGCGTGCTGTGGCTGGCGGACCTGCCGCAGTTGATCGCGCCGAGCCCGCGCAGTCAGGACATTCGGCGGATCGAGTCGATCCACGACGGCATGCTGACGGGGCTTCGTTGGGGCATCCTGCTGGGGCTTCCGCTGGCGTGCCTGGCCGTGGGAACGGCGGTGTGGTGGGTCAGACGACGAGGATGAGCGTGGGTTGTGGCTTGGGCGAAGGACTCGCGACGCGTTCGGAGACTGGATGAATGAACTACAAGACGACGTTGTTCCTGTTGGTGCTCCTGGTGATGGCTGGGGCGGTGCTGTGGGTGGTCAGGCAGAACACCAACGCCCCGCCGGGGGCGGCCGAGTCGGCGGGGGTGGAGGAGGGCAGGCCCCTGTTCATGGCCGACGAGCTGTCGGTCGAGACGATCCAGGGGGTGGAGATCGAATCGGCCGACGGGGCCAAGGCCACGGTGGCCCGGCAGGCGGAGGTCTGGCGGCAGGTCGAGCCCGTGCGGTTCGATCTGGACAACTGGAGCGTGACGGACCTGCTCGATTCGGTCGGCTCGCTGCGCTGGGACGAGCGATTCCTCCCCGGCAAGCCGGGGGCGACCCCCGGCGCTGCGGCGCCGACGCTCGAAGAAGTGGGCCTGGGCACGCCGCGGGTGCGGCTGACCCTGCAAGGCGAGCGGGACGGGAAGGCTTACACGCGGACGCTGAGCCTGGGTAAACGGCTCGGCGGGCGGGCGTACGTGCAGCGCGACGGGGACAAACGCGTCTACCTTGTCGATGATGTCCTGGCCCACAAGCTCACGGGCGAGGGCGTGGCGAGCCTGCGCAAGCGGTCGCTGGACGCGCCGGGCGAGAGCCAGGCCCAGCGGATCGTGCTGCATGACGGGCAGGAGACGATCGAGCTGGTCAAGGGCCAGGGCCAATGGTCCTTCGCGCCCCCGCTGTCCGGGCGCGTCAGCCGGGACGCGGTGCGGCAACTGCTCACGGGCATCTCGAACATCTACATCAAGTCGTTCACGTCGGACGCACGGAAGGATCTGTCGCCGTTCGGGCTGGATGAGCCGTCGGCGGAGCTGGCGGTGACGTTCGCCGCCCCGGAAGACGATCAGGCCAAGCCCGCGGGAACGGAGCCGTCACCGACGCAGCCCTCTGAGATGCCCACACGGATGGTCACGCTGCGCGTCGGCGGGGCGACGGAGCTCGGGGGCGAGGACCGCTACGCCACCTGGACGAGCGATGACCAGGGCGGGCGAGTTGTTTTCACCCTGGCGGGGCATGACGCGTCGAAGCTCGACGTCGGTGCGGATACTCTGCGTGACCCGCGTCTGTCGCCGGTGGACCCGACGAGCGTGTGGCAGGTGCAGATTCAGCGGGAGGATGGGCCGACGCTCAAGCTTGAGCGGGGCATTGCGGGGTGGACGCTCCTCGAACCCAAGGTGGACTACGCCCTGGACGCGGCGAGTGTCAGCGATTTTGTTGGTGCGCTGGCCCAGATCAAGGCTGAGCACTACCAGACGCAGGACCTGCCCACCGATGCGCAGCCCGTGGCGATCGTCACGCTCGGGGCGGCTGGGCAGTCGCGTCCGGAGACCCTGCGTTTCTATCCGCGGAAGGCGGCCGATGCGGACAAGACACCGTCGCTCTTGGCGGTGCGGAACGACGAGACCGTGGGGTACATCGTGCCGGCGAGCGCCGCGGACCTGCTGAAAACCACCCCCCTTTCGCTGCGTGACCGGACGGTGCTGAATCTGCCGGCGGGGGAACTGGCGAGCCTGAGGATCGAGCTGCCCGACGGCCGGGCGTACCAGCTCACGCAGGCTGAGCCCGCGGCGGCCGGACCGGGCGATGAGTCGACGACGCGGCCCGCGGCATGGTCGCTGACTGGAGAGTCGGGCCTGGAAGATGATGCCTTGCGGAAGATTCTCAAGGGGTTGTCACCCCTGCATGCCCAGGCGTGGGAGGACGGCAGCGCCGCCGGCAGGGGCGGCCTGATCCGCCTGCAACTGACGATGCGTTCCGGCGAAGAGCACGCCCTGAGTATTGAACCGGCGACGGGTCGCGCCAGGCTCGGCGACTTCATGGCGGCGTTCGATGTTTCGATGGATTGGGTCAACGCGCTGCAGGCTGAGCTGCGTCCGCGGACGGTCGTGCCGGTGCGGATCGAGCAGGTGGCGTCGGTGACCGTGCGTGACGGCGACAAGGCTGTTGAGCTTCACCGTGACAACGACGGCCACTACAGCGCTGCCGATGGCCAGGCGATCGACCAGGCTGCCGCGGGGGCCCTCTTTGATCGATTGGCGGGCCTGCGCGTTGAACGCTACCTGGCTGTTCCGCCGCAGGGCAAGAAGGCGGCGCCGCAGCGCACGCTGAGCATTACGACGCAGGATGGCGCAACCATCGATCTGGCGATTGTCGCTGTAGGGGAGTCGCGTTACCTGACGATCAATCGCGATCGCTGGGCCGTGCTCGATGGGGCGGCGATGCAGGACCTGACGGCGAAAGTCACGATCGACGAGGCGTCCAAGACGCCTGACAAGTAAAGCCATCGTTCGATGAATATCGCTCGACCGGCTCAGGCCGACGTGGACTGCGGCTGGCGGGTCAGGGCGCGGCTGAGCTGGCGGACGGCCTGGCGGATGCGCTGCTCGTTCTCGACCAGGGCGAGGCGGACGTAGCCCTCGCCGAGCTTGCCGAAGGCGGCGCCGGGGGTCA
>JADZET010000003.1 GCA_020850375.1 Phycisphaeraceae bacterium
AAAACGCGTCAGGCCGACGACGACCAGGTCCGCCTCGGGCTTGTGCCATTCGTGCGTGGAGGTGTAGCGACGATCGTTGGGGCTGGCCATGGCGGTGCAATCTCCATGGAAAAGCGGTTGGGCCCGCCATGATAAGACGTGGGGGAGGGGGGGACAAATCCAGCGAAAAAACGCTCAAGAACTGCTGTCATTCCTTGCCGTACCTGGCCAGCAGCTCCGGCAGCTCCGCCACGAACTGCCCCCGCGCCAGCACCTCGTCCGCCCCGCGCTCCCGGGCCTCGTCCAGCAGATCCGTCGCCACATGGGCCCCGAAGCAGACCACGGGGATCGTCGCATCGAAAGCCTTGACCCGCTCAAGCATCTCCATCGCCGCCGGTCCGAGGTCCAGGTCGATCAGCACCGCCCGCACCGGCCCATTGGGCTTGCCGTCATCGACCTGCTCGAGCCGCAGGTCCAGCATCGCCGCGTCGCGCGCCGGCCGACTGGTCACGCCGACATCCTTGGCCGCGTGCCCGATGCGTGTCGAGAAGATCATGTCCGCGCAGCAGTAGACGATCATGCCTAATCCTAGGTCGACTCCGGCTGCGGGGCATACAGCCCGTGCCGATGAATGTACGCCGCCACCGCCGGATCCAGCATCTCACCCGCTTCGAGTCCCTCGCCCAACCTGCGGCGGATCTCCGAGGCACTGTCCTCCAACACCGGCAGCCCCTCAATCAGCCTCCCCGCCCACGCCTCGCGCATCCGGGGGTTCCCCGGGTCCGTGATTCCCGCCAGCAGCGATTCCCGCGTGTGCGGCGGCCGCACCATCACCACCGGCTCAGCCAGCTCGATCACCCGCTCCGGCCGTCGCCAGCTCTCAAACGCCGCCATCTGATCCGCCCCGATCAGCAGCCGCAGCCGCGTCCCCGCCGGGTAACGTCTCGCCATCCGCTCGAGCGTGTCCACCGTGTACTGCGGCCCATCCTCTCTCTCCGCCCGGTCCAGCTCATCCGTGTCAATCCGCGCCCACCCCTGCTCCCGCAGCGCCAACCGCAACATGTCCAGCCGATGCCCCCCGGCAGTCAGCCTCTGCCCCGGCTTGTGCGGCGGCACCCCCGTCGGCACATACACCACCCCCTCCGCCCCCACCTTCCGCATCGCCAAGCGCGGCAGCAGCACGTGGGCGCGGTGCGGCGGATCAAAAGCTCCGCCATAGACCAGCAGCAGGGGGGCCCCCTCGATCATCCCCCCAGCATACCACCGCCTGCCACGCCACCTTCGAAACGCTCGCCCATGGAGCCCATGGTCTGTTTGCACCCCCGCTCAAAACGTGCCTATTCTATGGCCTTCCCTTTACAGGCCACAGCCCTCTTCCTCGGAGTCGTTCCCCCATGCCCAAGATCACCATCATCGGCGGCGGCAGCGGCAAGTTCGTCCGCGAGCTCGTCGTGGATTTCTTCTCCTTCAAGAACCTTCAGGACATCGACCTCTGCCTGATGGACATCAACGCCGAGCGCCTCGATCGCTCCCGCCGGCTCGTCGAGAAGATCATCGCCGACCGCAGCCTCCCCGCCCGCGTCACCACCACCCTCGACCAGCGTGAGGCCCTCACCGGCGCCGACTACGTCGTGATCACCATCATGGTCGGCGGTTTCGAGTCCTACCACAGCGACGTCGCCATCCCCGCCGAGTACGGCATCTACCAGGCCGTCTCCGACACCGTCGGCCCTGGCGCCGTGATGCGCATCCTGCGCACCGCCCCGGTCCTCAACCAGATCGCCGCCAACCTCCGCGACGTCGCCCCAAACGCCTGGATCCTCAACTACGCCAACCCCATGGCCATGAACTGCTGGACCCTCTTCGACGCCGGCCACACCCGCACCGTCGGCCTCTGCCACTCGATCCAGGGCTTCCTCATCTGGCGCATCCAGGATTGGCTCAAGATCCCCTTCCACGAGATCCGCTACGAGGCCGCCGGCATCAACCACGTCGACTTCTACCTCAAGCTCGAGCACAAGGGCAAGGACCTCTACCCCGTCCTCCGTCAGGAAGCCGAGCGCATCGTCAAGGCTTACCCCGAGGAACGCGTCCGCTTCGAGCTCCTCGAGCACCTCGGCCACATCCCCGCCGAGGGCCCCTGGCACCAGCTCGAGTACTACCCCTGGTTCCACAAGAACCAGGCCAAGGTCGACCACTACTCCGTCGGCGCCTACTGGGGCTACAACACCGACCTCAACCACTTCAACACCCGCACCGCCGAGCTCGAGGCCCAGATCGCCGGCTCGCAGAAGATCGATTACACCCGCAGCCACGAGTACGGCTCCTACATCATCAGCGCCCTCGAAGGCGGCGCCCCCTTCACCTTCTACGGCAACGTCCGCAACAAGGGCCTGATCGAGAACCTCCCCGGCGGCTCCACCGTCGAGGTCCCCTGCGTCGCCGACGCCAACGGCATCTACCACAGCGAGATGGGCCGGATTCCCCCGCAACTCGCCGCCGTGATGACCCCCCACGTCGCCGTGCACGAGCTGGCCGTCACCGCCGTCGCCCGCAAGGACCGCCACATGCTCCGCCAGGCCATCGCCGCCGACCCCCTCGCCGGCGCCATTCTGACCCTCGACCAGATCAAGGAAATGACCGACAAGCTCCTGGCCGCCAACGCCGCCTACCTCAAGGGCTGGCAGTGACGCCCAATCCGCGGCGATAGAACGTCGGCGATAGAATGACAGCGGTAGGGGAGTGGATGGGTGCGCCGATGTCAGCCACACCGCTGGGCCAGCGACAGACCGTGCAGCGCGACGCCGTGCTGGATGTCATCCGCGCCGCCCCCGGCCCCCTGACCGTCGAGCAGATCCACGCCCACGCCCGCAAGCGCGTCGCGCGCCTCGGCATCGCCACCGTCTACCGCACCGTCAACCTCCTGCTCGAAAAATCCCACATCCGCGCCGTGACCCTCCCCGACGGCCAGACCCGCTACGAGGCGGCCGACCTCGGCCATCACCACCACTTCCGCTGCACCCGCTGCGACAAGGTCTTCGACCTCGAGGGCTGCGGCGTCCACATCCAGGACGGCTCGACCCTCCCCGGCGGCTACTACGTCGAGGACCACGAGCTGACCCTCTTCGGCGCCTGCCCCACCTGCGCCAAACGCGAGCACAAGACCTCGCGCAAGTCCAGATAACCCGCCAAAATGAACCCGCAAAAACGCCCGCCCACCGACTTGCCAAGCCCCAGACCTTATTGATACAATGTTCTCATCAGCCCCGCTCCCCTAAGCCCCCCGAAAAAGCCCCATGCCCTTCTACGTCTACGAGGTCGTGCTCGAAGGTGAAGACGAACCCGGCCAGCGGTTCGAGGTCTTCCAGAAGATGAGCGATCCCCCGCTCACCAAGCACCCGACCACCGGCCAGCCCGTCCG
>JADZET010000004.1 GCA_020850375.1 Phycisphaeraceae bacterium
CGCGGCCGATCGGCATCTTCAAGATGATGGACAAGGGCATGAACGACTTTAAGATCCTGGCCGTGCCCAACTCGGACCCGATCTTCGCCGAGTACCACGACCTGTGGCGTGTGCCGCCGCACTTTTTACGCGAGGTCGAGCACTTCTTCTCGACCTACAAGCAGCTCGAGGGCGGGGTGGTCAAGGCATTGGGCTGGGGGGATGCCGACAAGGCCAAGGACGAGATCCGCGCCAGCGTGAATCGTTACTGGGAGGCCAAGGGGAAGAAGCCCCCCTACGCCGTCAAATCAATTAAGGCCAAGGGCCCGGGCCGGCGGAAGAAGAAGGCCTGAACCCGGTTTTTCACCAGGGTTGCTGATCAGGACACTTGATTGTCCGGTCCGTTCATTTATATTCAGCGTTGAATGAATGCTGAATGTTTATCACTTATCACGTGGACATTCGTCCCCTTAGGCATCGCGGATTGAGCCTGAAGCATCGATGACCCGCCCCCCTGTCGGGGGTCGAGGTCGCTTGTTTTTCCGACACCGCCGATGGAGGCGTTCCATGATCGTGGTCTACGGCTCGAAGATCTTTGGGCGGCACAACCTCACGCATGTCCGCACCACCTGTCCGGAGTGTGGCAAGACCGGCTACTTCGGCAATTATGAGGGCCGGGTGTGGTACTCCCTCTACTTCCTGCCGCTGATCCCCGGCCAGAAGCGACGCGTCCGGCGGATGTGCCCATCGTGCAAGAAGGGCTTGATCTTCACGGAGAAGCAGTGGCGCAAGCTCCAACAGGAGGCTGTCGAGCCGAGCGTCGCCGCCTACAGCGGCCGGGCCGATGACCTGCATGCGGCCGAAGAGGCGCTGCAGCTTGTGCAGGAAACAGCTGATCGCGATCGGTTCTACGAGATCGCCCTGCTGGTCGAGCAGCACCTCTCGAACCATCCTCGCATGCTCGGGGTGCTGGCCCAGGCCTACAGTTACTTCATGATGGACGAGGAGGCCGAGGCCGCCTTCGCCTCCTCGCTCAGCCAGCAGGACGATTCGGTGGTGCGGGCCGGGCTGGTCCGACACCTGCTCGAGGCCAACAAACTCGACGAAGCGGCCACGCAATTGGCGGAGCTTGAGAAGACCGACGCCGATCGGGCGGCCAAGCAGCGTCTCTGGCTGGTCGAGCGTTACCAGGCCCAGGGCCGACACCAAGAGGCCCTGACGCAGCTCGACGCCTACGAGCAACACTCAACCTCAAACGACCCCAAACTCATCGCCCGCATGCGTAAGGCGTCGGAGAAGCGTCTCGGAACCGGGCGAGCGGTCAAGAGCACGCGGACGGCCGGCTCGGCCCCACCCGCCCCGCCGCGGCTGGGCAGGCTGGGGATGAACACGCCCGTGTTCCTGATCGGGGCGCTGCTCGTCTGCGGCGCTCTGGGCTACCTCTACCTGTGCTCCACAGCCACCGTCGAGAACTCGTTCATCGTCACCGGGTTGCCCGGCTCTTACGACGTGCTGGTCAACGGCAAGACCACACATGTCCGCGCCGGGAGCGCCATCCTGCTGAACCTTCCGATGGGACGCAGCCGGATCGAGCCGTTGCCCGACAGCGTGCCCTTTGCGCCGATCGAGGTTGAGACCGACTGTTCGTTCCTGGGCCGTCCGTTCTTCAGCGACACGCTGGTGATCAATCCTGACGCCACGGCGGTGATCGTCTACCAGCAGTTCGACTATGCCGTCGACGCGCGTGAAGCGGGCAAGGGCTGGCACAAGCTCAAGTACGGTCAAACCTCCTACTGGTTCGACAAGATCGACTATCCCTTCGTCGAAGAGCCGCCAGAGATTCGGATGCCGGAGGGCAAACGCGTGACCTCCAAGTACAAGCTGAGCCTGCTCGACGGACTCGACCCCGTGGAGATGGCGGCGGTGCTCGGGGAGCAGACCGGCGACAATACCGCCCCGGCCGCTTACCTGCGGCAGATGCTGGACCTGCGGCCGCGCGAGAATCAGAAATACCTGATCGAGTACGTGGCGATGGTCGGCCCCGACGAGCTGCACGCGTTCCTCCAGAGCAAGCTCGATGTCCAGCCCGCGATGATCGAGTGGCATCGGTGCTGGCAGCAGCTCATGCCGCTGATGGATCCCGAGCACGATGTGGTGGCGGAGTATCGCCAGCGCCTGGCTGCGCAACCGCAGGACAAGAGCCTGATGTACCTGCTCGCCCGCGTGGTCGAGGACCCCAAGGAGGCTGAGCAACTCTGCCGTCGGGCCATCGTGGCGCCTGAGCCCTGCGCTTACGCCTATCACTGGCTGGCGTATCAACGAATGCTCGAACATCGCCTGCCCGAGGCGCTGCAATACGCCATGCAGGCTGACCGACTGGCCCCGGACACGCCGGTGATCGTGTCCCATCGCCGGGATCTGCAGCTCGCGTGCCGGCAGTATCCCCAGCTGATCAATGAGATGGATCACCTGCTCGACGTCGACGCGACGAACCAGAGCGCGATCACACTCAAGATCCAATGCCTGGCCCGCATGGGGTCGGTCGCCGAAGCCCGCAGTGTGCGTGACCGGTGGCTGAGAGAGATCGACAAGCAGTACCCCGATCGCCCTGAGGACGAACGGGCCCACCGACGGGCCCTGTTGACCTCGTCGCTGGCCGCGGCCGCAGAGGATCTGCCGCTCTACGTGACCATGCTCCAACAGCTTGAGGTTGCGCCCACACTGCTGAAGATCCTTGACAACTCGCCCGCAAGCCTCAAGAGCGCCCTGGAAACGTTCGACGACGAGGAAGCTGACGTGCAGTTCCAAGACCTGGTGCTGATCTATCTCCTGGCTGACGCACAGCACCTCGAGTGGGCCCCGGACGTCCTGAAGCGGATCCGTGACGGCCTGAATGAGGGCTCAGAGAAGGACCAGTGGCTGGCCTCCTGGCTCAGCGGCGAGAACCCACCCTCGGCCACGATGGTGACACAATACACCGGCCGGATCATGGAGCGCCGCCTGCTTTATGCCATCCTGGCCGCACGCTACCCGCAGGACCGCGAGGAATACCGCCGCAAGGCCAAGGACATGGACTACACGCTCGATTTCTATCACATGGCCCTGCTCCCGGCGATGGAGTAGGCAAGCCACGTCGGACAGTCCCATCAGGCGTTCAGGCCATACTCGTCCCAGCGGCGGTCGATCAGGGCCTTCGTGGCGGCGTCGACGCTGAGGATCGGGGGGAAATCGCGCACGGGCTGGCCGCTGACCTCCTCCCCGGGAATCTTTCGCGTGGCGTCGAAGCCCATCTTCTGGCCGGCCCCCAGGCGCGGGGCGGCGTGGTCGAGGATGTCCAGGGGGCCGTGGACGATCTCGACGTCCCGGCCGGGGTCGCAGTTGGCGCAGAGCCTAAAGAGCACCGCCTCGTGGTCGTGGACGTCGACGTCGTCGTCGACGACGACGATGAGCTTGGTCCAGGCCATCTGACCCGCGCCCCAGATCGCGTGCATGACCCGCCGGGCCTGGAGAGGATACTCCTTGCGGATCTTGACGAAGACACAGTTGTGGAAGGCGCCGAACATAGGGAGGTCGTAGTCCAGCACGTCGGGGACGATCGTCCGCAGCAGCGGGAGGAAGATGCGCTCGGTGGCCTTGCCGAGGTAGTAGTCCTCCTGCGGGGGTAATCCAACGATCGTCGTGGGGTAGATGGCGCTGCGGCGGTGCGTGACGGCGGTGACGGTGAAGATCGGGTAGCGGTCGGGCAGCGAGTAGAAGCCGGTGTGGTCGCCGAAGGGGCCCTCAAAAAAGGCGCCGTCGCCCAGCGGGGGGGATTGGCCGTCGAGGCCCTTGAGGCGCGGGTCGTAGCCGGGCGGGCCGGCCTCGGTGGAGACGTAGCCCTCAATGACGATCTCGGCGTTGGCGGGGACGTGCAGGTCCAGGGTCTTGCAGCGGACCAGGGGGATCGCGCCGTCGTTGAGGATGCCCGCCAGGAGCAGTTCGCTGATGCCGGGGGGCATCGGGGCGGTGGCGGCGTAGGGCAGGACGGACTCGCCGCCGAGGA
>JADZET010000005.1 GCA_020850375.1 Phycisphaeraceae bacterium
ACAAGGACATCTGCGCCGCGATGAAGGCCGCCAGCGAGGGCGAGCTCAAGGGCATCCTCGGCTACACCGACGAAGAGGTCGTCTCGAGCGACTTTATCACCTGCCCGCTGTCGTCGATCTTCGACGCTAAGGCCGGCATCGAGCTCAACAGCAACTTCTTCAAGCTCGTGAGCTGGTACGACAACGAGTGGGGCTACTCCAACCGCGTGGTCGACCTGCTGCTCTACATGGCCAAGGCCGACAAGCTGGCCTAACCCCCCCGCCCCCGGAAGCTAATTCCGGTGCAAACAGGCAGAACAACAGACCCCGGCCTTCGAGCCGGGGTTTTTCATCTTGGGTTGATCTTGCACTGTGCTGTGAGACAGATCACGCCGCGGAGGGCGGGCCGACGGGCGGGAGCTCGCCGGCGTCCTCGATGAAGGCATAGGCGATCATGTGGCACAGGGCCATGTGCACGTCCTCGATCCGGCCCATGTGGGGCTCGGGGACGTGCAGGTGGAGCTGGGCGAGGCCGGCCAGGTCGCCGCCATCCTTGCCGGTGAGCGCGATGGTCCGGCACTTGGCGCGGTTGGCGTGCTCGATTGCACGGACCACGTTGGGCGACCGGCCCGAGCCGGAGATGGCCATCACCACGTCGCCGGCGTTGGCGAAGTTCTTGAGGTGCTCAGCGAAGATGGAGTCGTAGCCGACGTCGTTGGCGTAGGCGGTGATCGTCGGGACGGAGTCGGTCAGGGCCATGATGCGGAAGCGCGACCGCCGGCCGTGGCTGGCGCCCTTGACCATGTCGCAGGCGAAGTGCGAGGCTGTGGCGGCCGAGCCGCCGTTGCCGCAGATGAAGGCTTGCTTGCGGGCGGCGCGGGCCTGACGGAACCACTCGACGGCCAGGCCCACCTGGTCGAGATCCACCGCCTGCAAGGCCGACAGCAGCCGCCAGCGGTACGCCTGGAGAAAGTCTCCGCTGGGCGCGCCGGCCGGGATCGACGCCGGGGCGCCGGCCAGGTCCAGGGAAACGTGCTGGGGACGCAGAACCGTCATGCAGGCTCCAGCCTGAGCTGCCCTTCCTATGGAGGGGCAATTAGGTTTAAACTTTATCGGTCAAAGAGTGAGCGAACCTGTAGCCAGCCTGATGGTTCGGGGGTGTGGTTCGTAACTCCAACTCAGCCCGCGACATGGTTTTCCGACAAGAGGGTCCGCATGAGCTTGCCCCTGACACACCTGACAGCTCGGCAGATGCTCGCCCTGGTGGCCCAAGGCGAGGTCTCCGCCCGCGAGCTCGTCACTGCCCACATCCGGCGGATCGAAGAGGTCGACAGGCTGCTCAACGCCGTGGTGGTCAGGCGGTTCGACGCCGCGATGGTCGATGCGGCTTCGGCGGACGAACGCCAGGCTCGCGGCGAAGCTCTTGGGGCGTTGCACGGCCTGCCCGTGACGGTCAAGGAATCGTTCGACCTGGCCGGCCACCCCAGCACAGCCGGCGTCCCCCACTACCAGCACACGCTGGCGACGGCTGACGCGCCGCTCGTGGCCCGGCTCCGTCAGGCAGGAGCGATCGTCCTGGGCAAGACGAACCTGCCCCAGCTCATGACGAGCTTCGAGTCGGACAATCCGCTCTATGGCCGGACCAACAATCCCTGGAACCTCAAACGGTCCGCGGGGGGATCGACGAGCGGGGAAGCAGCGATCATCGCCTGCGGCGGTTCACCGCTGGGGCTGGGCAGCGACGGGGCGGGCAGCATCCGCCAGCCCAGCCACGCCTGCGCGATCTGCGGGCTCAAGGCCACGCACGGCCGGTTCTCCATGCTCGGGCACGCGATATTTGACGATGGATCAACCTACACGCCCCAGCAGGCCGGGCCGATGGCACGCTGCGTCGACGACCTGGTGCTGGGCATGTCGGTCCTGGCCACGGGCGGGTGGCGTGATATGGACAAACGGGTTGAACACAGCGACTGGCCTGCCCAGATTCCCACGCACGTTCGGGGGATGCGGATCGGCGTTTACGAATGGGACGGCATCCTTGAGCCCTCACCGGCCATCCGGCGGGCGGTGCGCGAGGCAGCGGAGGCGCTGGCGCGGGCTGGGGCGATTGTCGAATCGTTCACCGTGCCCGATCCGCTGCGGGCGGTGGCGGTGTTCTTCGCCTCGGCCTTCGCCCGTGGGCCGGAGCGCCTCAAGGAGTTCCTGGGCAAGGACAGGGTCGCCCCCTGCGCGGCGGCGTCCGTTCACCCCCTGTCGCTGCGGCAAGGCGTTGCCTCAGCCCTGGCGGGATGCCTGGGCATCCTAGGACAACGGCGGTTAAGCATGCTCCTTCGCATCCTGCCCGACCCCCGGAAGCGGATCGAAGATACGAGGGCTGAGCACGAGGCCTACCGGCAGTTCTTTCTGGAAGCGATGCGTCGGCAGCGACTTGACGCCGTGCTGGGGCCGACGACGGGCACCGTGGCGCTGCCCCACGGCACGGCCAACATCGGGGCCTTCACGGGCATGTACACCGTGCTCTACAACGCCCTGGGCTTCCCGGCGGGCGTCGTGCCCGTGACGCGCGTGCGGGCGGGCGAGGAGAGCGACCGACGGCCGGGTTTCGAGATCGTCGACCGTCTGATCCGCCGAAAGATCGAGCGAGGAAGCGCCGGCATGCCGGTTGGCGTGCAGGTGGCGGGACCGCCGTGGCGGGAGGACGTCGTGCTGGCGGTGATACGGGCGATCGAGCGGGAGGTCCAGGCGAACGCCGACGCGGACTACCCGCGCGTGCCGATCGATCCGGTCGATCCGGCCGATCGGTGACGGTCTATTTCACCCATCTCAACGTCCACGAGCTTCCGGGGGTGGAATGCCGGCGTGCGGCCGCTACACTACCGGCAATATGGCGATCATCGACCATGCTCACGACGGCCCGGCCGCACGGCTGGCCCTGGAAGACGGCAGCCTGTTCCGAGGGCGCGCCTTCGGCGACCTGACGTCGCGGTCCATCGACGGCGAGGTCTGCTTCAACACGTCCATGACCGGCTACCAGGAGATCCTGACGGACCCGTCCTACCTGGGACAGATCGTGACGATGACGTACCCCCTGATTGGCAATTACGGCGTCAATCCCGAGGACCTCGAGTCGCGGCAGATTTTTGTCCGCGGCTTTATTGTCCGCGAGCTCTCGGATGCCGCGAGTAATTTTCGGGCGGATCAGAAACTCGAGACGTGGCTGGCCAGTCAGAACGTCACGGGCATCACGGGCATCGACACGCGGGCACTGGTACGCAAACTCCGTACAACCGGCGCCATGGATGGGGTGCTGTCGACGGACGGCAAGCTCAGTGACGCCGACCTGGTGGAGATGGCCAGGCAGTCGCCGGGGCTGGTCGATCGCGACATCGTCAAGGACGTGACCATTCGCGAGCCGATGCTGTGGAACAAAGACCTGGGGGCCTGGCGACCGATCCAGGGGCAGGTGCCCGCTCCCGATCGGCAATTCAACGTCGTGGCCATCGACTGCGGGGCCAAGCGGAACATCTTGCGCAACTTGGTGGACACCGGCTGCAACGTGACACTCGTGCCCTACGACACTTCCCCGGAAAAGATCCTCAAATACAAACCGGACGGCCTGTTCGTGTCCAATGGCCCGGGCGATCCCGACCCCGTGACGCCAACGATCAATTCACTCCGCCAACTTAAGGGCAAGGTGCCGATCTTCGGCATCTGCCTGGGACTGCAACTGTTGGGTCTGGCCATGGGTGCCAACCGATTCAAGCTCAAGTTTGGCCATCGCGGCGGCAACCAGCCCGTGCAGAACCTGCACACGCAGAAGGTCGAGATCACCAGCCAGAACCATGGGTTCGGCATTGAGCTCGAGTCATTGCGCAAGGTCGGCGGCGAGCCGACGCACGTCAACCTCAATGATGGAACGCTCGAAGGCTTCCGCCATCCTGACATGCCGATCTTCGCCGTGCAGTATCACCCCGAGGCCAGCCCCGGGCCGCACGACGCACGGTACCTGTTCGACTGCTTTATCAACATGATGTCGTCGGGCCGCAGCCCGACCGGGCAGGAGATGGACGCCGCCCAGCGGCAGCGCAACAGCGTCTCCTCGGTCGTGCACGCCGCGGCCGGCATGTGACGGTTCCCCCCAGCATCCCTTGAAGAATGAGGTGGTAAGGCATTGACGCAAACGTACAGCCCAAGCGGAGAGACCTTCACCGAGCCGTCCGGCAACGGACCATCTCACCAGAACACGACCACGTGGTCCGTCGCGGACTCAGCCGCGCTGTACGGGATCGATAGCTGGGGACACGGGTACTTCTCGATCAACGACAAGGGCCAGGTGGCCGTGCACCCGACGGCCGACGCGACCCGAAGCATCGACCTTAAAGAGCTCATTGACGAGCTGGACCAGCGCGGGATCCAGTCGCCGATCCTGGTGCGTTTCGGCGACATCCTCCGCCACCGTCTCGGCGAGCTGCACGATGCCTTCGCCGGCGCGATCAAGGAGTTCAACTACCAGGGCGGCTACCACTGCGTCTACCCCATCAAGGTCAACCAGCAGCGGCAGGTGGTCGAGGAGATCCTGCGCTGGGGCAATCAGTACGGCTTCGGCGTCGAGGCCGGCAGCAAGCCCGAGCTGCTGGCGGTCATGGCCATGGTCGAGGACGACCGCACGCCGATTATCTGCAACGGGTTCAAGGACGCGGAGTTCATCGAGGGCGTGATCCTCGCGGCCAAGATGGGCAAGCGGATCATCCCCGTGGTCGAGAAGTTCAGCGAGTTGCAGCTGATCGTCAAGTACGCCAAGCTGCACAACGTCAAGCCGACGATCGGCGTGCGGGTCAAGCTCGCCGCCCGCGGGGCGGGGCGGTGGGAGGGCTCGGGGGGCGTCAAGTCCAAGTTCGGGCTGACGGTGGCCCAGATCCTCCACGCCCTGGCCTACCTGCGGGAGGAGGGGATGGAGGAGTCGCTCCAGCTCCTGCACTACCACCTGGGCAGCCAGATCTCGGACATCCACCAGGTCAAGAAGGCCATCACCGAGGCCTCGCGCGTCTACGTCGAGCTCTGCCGGGAGGGCGCGCAGCTCCAGTACATCGACGTCGGCGGCGGCCTGGGCGTGGACTACGACGGGACGAAGACCAGCTCATCCTCGAGCGTGAACTACTCCATGCAGGAGTACGCCAACGACGTGGTCTTCTTCCTGCGGCAGGTCTGCGACAAGGGCGGCGTCAGGCACCCGACGATCATGAGTGAGAGCGGCCGCGCCATTGTCTCCTACTTCAGCGTGCTGGTCTTCGACGTGGTGGGGTCGAGCAGCCTCGTCGACGAGGACGGGCTGAACCTGACGCTGACCGACGAGGACGCGCGGAAACTGCCCGAGCCGGTGCGGAACCTTGTCGACGCCTACCGCGGGATCTCTGCCAAGACGCTCCGCGAGGACTACCACGACGCGGAGATGGCCTGGGAGCAGACGCTCAACCTGTTCAACCTCGGCTACTGCACGCTCAGCCACCGGGCGTTGGCCGAGCGGCTCTACTTCGCCATCTGCGGCAAGGCCCTGCAGCTTCTGCGCGGCTCGGACCCGATCCCCAAGGAGTTCGCCCACCTCGAGCAGACGCTGGCCGAGACCTACTTCTGCAACTTCTCGATCTTCCAGTCGATCCCGGACTCCTGGGCCATCGGGCAGATCTTCCCGATCATGCCCATCCACCGGCTGGACGAGCGGCCCGACCACCGGGCGGTGCTGGCGGACATGACCTGCGACTCGGACGGCAAGGTCGACCGCTTCATCAGCCCCAACGGCGTCCGCAAGGTGATCGACCTGCACACGCTGCGAATGACCGTCGACGAGGCGGGCAACAGCCCCGGCAACAGCGCCACGCCCACCGATCCCTACTACCTGGCCGCCTTCATGGTCGGCGCTTACCAGGAGATCCTCGGCGACCTGCACAACCTGTTCGGCGACACGCACGCGGTGCACGTCTCGCTGGCCGAGGACGGCAAGCCGATGATCGAGGAACTCGTCGAGGGCAACTCCGTCCGCGAGGTGCTCGAGTACGTGCAGTTCTCGGCCGACCAGCTCAAACGCACGATGCGGCAACGCGTCGAGCGGGCCGTGCGCGAGGACCGGATGTCCATCGCCGAGTCGCGCCAGCTCCTGTCGTTCTATGAGTCGGGGCTGGAGGGGTACACGTACCTGGAGTAGGGCACGGGGCAGAACAAGTCATTGGGCTCGGCGGATTCGGGGCGGTATTCTGCTTCCGATGCCGATGCACGTGGCCATTCTGCGATTGCCGTACCTCAGAGCGATCCTTGAGGGTCGTAAGACCGTCGAGAGCCGGCTGACGCGCGGGCCCTTGCCGCCCTACCGGCAGATCGCGTCGGGGCAGACGATCTATCTCAAACAGTCCAGCGGGCCGATCCTCGGCACGGCGGTGGCGGGGCGGGTGATGTTCTTCGACGGGCTGACGCCGGCGGACGTGCGGGCGATCCGGCGAGACTACGGCAAATTCATCGGCGGGGACGATGCGTACTGGCGGACCAAGGCCGGCAGCCGGTACGCGACGCTCGTCTGGCTGACACACGTCAAACCCGTGACCTCCGCGACGTCCCTGCCGAGGATTCCACGATCGCGGGGCGTCGCGTGGTGGGTGCTGCCGGATCGGCCGGCGAAACCTGGGAAAGCGGCTGTATCGGCGGGCAAGGTGATCGTCGTCTCTCTCACAGACGGGGCGATCCGTAACGGCTACCTTCGCCTGCCGGAGAAGCTCCTCGGTGGAAGGCACGTTGAGCGATGCAGCTTCATCTTGCCGGGAGGTGAGAAGGTCAACACGATCCGCCACGGAAGCGGCCTGATCCAGTGGCGCAAATGGCGAGAATACTACCGCCGGCACGAGGTGCTGCCCGGCGACAGCGTGCGTCTGACGCCGCTGGCCGACGGGGACATGCCGACGTATCGTGTGAGCTTCGTCACACGCGGCGAGTAACACGGACATGCCCGACCTCTGGTCCCACATCACGCGCGACGATCTGGCGTCGCTGATCCGCCAGGCCCGGCATGAAGACATGGGCCCTGCCGGCGTCGACGTCACGAGTGAACTCGTCGTCGACGCTCGCCAAGAGGCGACGGCTGTCTTTCACGCCCGCCAGAGGGGCGTCCTGGCGGGGGCGGCGATCCTTCCAGGCGTTGTCGAACAATACGACAAGGCCGTGACGCTGACGACGCACCTGGAGGATGGGCAGACGCTCTCGCCGGGAAGCCCGATCGCCACGCTGGCCGGCTCCCTGCGGAGCATCCTGGCCGTCGAGCGCGTGGCGCTGAACTTCATGACGCACCTGTGCGGCATCGCCTCGCTGACGAACCGGTTTGTCACGCTCGTCGCGGGCACGAAGGCGAGCATCCTCGACACACGCAAGACACTGCCGGGCCTGCGGGCCTTGCAGAAATACGCCGTGGTCTGCGGGGGCGGGGCGAACCACCGGACGGGGCTCCATGACGCGGTGCTGGTCAAGGACAACCACATCGCCCACCTTTCGACCAAGGGGCTCGAAGACGCGGCCAGGCAACTGGCGTCGATGGCGGCCAGGCGATCACCGCGGCCGAAATTCGTTGAGATCGAGGTCGATGCGCTCGACCAGCTCGCGGCCGTGCTGCGTGC
>JADZET010000006.1 GCA_020850375.1 Phycisphaeraceae bacterium
CCTGCGGCGAGGTGCCCACGCTGATCATCCGGTCCACGCCCATCCCCGCGGCGCGCCTCAGCACCGCGTCGAGCTGGTCGAGCAGGGGCTCATACGTCAGATGGCAGTGCGTGTCGATCATGGGGGGGCGTCTTCCGCATGCCGGGATCGGGGCTGTAGAACATCGCAGTGGCTCACAGCCGCGCCCGGATCCGGTCATACACCATCTGGCTCAGGTCCTTGTCGCCGAAGATCCCCACACGGATCGACAGCTTGCTGGTCCGGTCCGACTCGCGCTTGGCCTTGACGGAGATCTTCTTGTCGCCGACCGTGCGGAGGACATACTTCATGTCCACGCTCGACCATTCCGAGGAGACCGTGGCCAACCCCAGGTCGGACGCCGCCCCGTCCGTCGCCCGAGCCACCTGCTGGGGCGTGCCCGGAACCACCGCTTCGAGGTCGCCCTTGACGTACGCCACGCCGCCCGCCGCCGCCCCGCCCGCGACCACCACCAGGCAGCCCGGGATGGCCATCGCCAGCACGACCAAACCCATCACCACCACATGCCTCGTCCGTCGCCGCATGAATCCGGTCTCCTGTGCCCAGGCCAGCATCGCACCGCAGTGTGGCTCGAAGTTTACCACCTCGGCCACGAGGGCCCGAATCAGATCAAGCCCCCGTGGCCGCGCGCCTATCGCCTGATCACCGTCATCGGAATCGCCAGCTCCTGGGCTTGAAGACACATCTGATCCGTGCACGGCTGCGCCCGCAGCACCAGCACCGCCCGGACTTCCTTCGTGTCGATCGTGCTCTCAGCCACGAAGCGCACCCTGATCGCCACCTCCCCCTCATAAACCCGCAGCGGCCGATCAGCCAGGGGATACCGCCTCTCGACGGCAGGGGGGTACTCGACCTGCATGGTCAGACCATCTCCACCCGTCAGCTCCAGCGTCGTCGGCGTCAGCCCCGGCTCGTCCAGATCATGAGCGTGCACGTGATACCCCCCCGCAAGCCGCAGCCGCACGACCGCGACATCCTGCACGGACAGGTCCAGCGGATTCGGCGAGACCTCGGCGGCCATCTCATCCCCACCGGCAGCGTCTTCCCCGCCCTGCGTGGTCCCGAACAGGTACGGCGCCACCACCATCGCCCGCATCAGCGCGTGCTGCATGTGCACCATGCCATGCCCCTGACGCGCCAGCGGCCCGGCGAACGATTGGAGCGTCAGCCCCGCCAGCCGCAGGTACGTCGCCTGCCCTGTCAACTCGAACAGATCGAGCAGGTTGTGCACCATCTGGCTGTTCCCCCCCGGAAGGGCCCCGTCGTACGTCGACCGCACCCGCACGAACAGGTCCGCCTGATCCGCCAGCGTGTCGAAGAACCCGCCCTGGACGCCCGAAGATTTGTCCCGGCCGGCGTCGAACAGCTCAATCGCCATGTCCGTCAGCGCCTGGGCATGTCGGACCCACGCCGGATCGCCCGTCGCCTCGCCCAATTCGATCAGCCCGTGGGTCAGGAACGCATAATCCTCAAGAAACGCCGGGATCTTCGCCTCGCCCGCCCGCATCGTCCGCAGCAGCGAGCCGTCAGGCTGTCGCATCTTCTCCAGGATCGTCTTCGCCGCCCGCTCAGCCGCCTTCACGTACCGCGGCTCGCCGAGCACCCGCCCCGCCATCGCCAGGGCGGCGATCATCATCCCGTTCCACGACGCGATGGCCTTGTCATCCGTGCGCGGCTGTGGGCGCTGCATGCGGACCTCCAGCAGCCGTTGGCGAATGAGCCGCCGTTGCTCCAGGAGCTGCGCCATCGTCGCCCCCCGCGCCGCCGTCAGGTCGTCCAGACGGGTCGGCAGGTAGAGCACGTTGGACGCCGGCGCATCGGCATGGTGCGGGTCACGGAAGTTCGTCCCCTGGTCCAGCCCGAACATCGCCGTGGCTAATCCGGCCAGCTCCACCCCTTCCTCCCCCGGAAGCAGTGACAAGGCTTTCTTAACTTCCGGGGGCGTCCAGAGGTAATTTAGGCCCTCACGCGAATCCACCTCCGCGTCCTGGGCGCTGTAGAAGGCGCCGTCATCGCCAGTCATCTCGCGTAGCACATAGTCCGCCGTCTCACGCACCACGCGCAGGTAGAGCTCCCCGTCGCGTTCGTCCGGCACGACCGCCTGCCCCACGAGATACGCCTCGATGAGCTGGGCGTTGTCGTAGAGCATCTTCTCGAAGTGCGGCACGAGCCACTTCTCATCGACCGAGTAGCGGTGGAATCCGCCCCCGACCTGGTCGTACATGCCCCCTCGGGCCATCCGCTCGAGCGTCAGCCGCAGCGCCACGGCGAGGTCCGCGTTGGGCGACTGCCCCTGAATCCCCATCAGAAACAGCAGGTTCGACGGCTGGGGGAACTTCGGCGCCCGCCCGAACCCGCCGTGCTTCGGATCGAACCCCCGCAGCAGTTGATTCGCCGCCCGCTGCACCACCTCGGGTGACAGCTGCGCCGTCTCGGCCTCTTCCTGGGCCTGCGTGCCGAGGTGTTCGCGCACCGCCTGCGCCACCTGCGCTGCCTGCCGTCGCACGTCGTCCGGCCGGCTCCGCCACGCTTCGCTGACCGCCGCGAGCACTTGCGGGAAGCTCGGCATCCCATGCGAAGGCTCCGGCGGGAAATACGTGCCCGTGTAAAAGGGCAGCAACCCCTTGCCCTCGAGATCACCAACATCCCCTTCCGGGGGCGGGGGCGTTTCCGGGGGTGGGGGCGTCAGAAAGACGCTCATCGGCCAGCCGCCGTGGCCCGTGGTCAATTGCACCGCCGCCATGTAGACCTCGTCCAGGTCCGGCCGCTCCTCGCGGTCGACCTTGACGCAGACGAACCCCTCATTCATCTGTCGAGCGATAGTGTCATTCTCAAAGATCTGCCGCTCCATCACGTGGCACCAGTAGCAGGTCGAGTAACCGATCGAGAGGAAGATCGGCTTCTGGAGCTTGCGAGCCGTTTCGAGGGCCTCGGCTCCCCAGGGATACCAGTCCACGGGGTTGTGGGCGTGCTGGAGCAGATAGGGCGAGGTCTCACCCGCCAGGCGGTTAAGTGGCCGATCATGTGTCGTGGCATCCGAGCGGGTCATCACCTAATCACTCCCTTGCTCCGCGGCCGATGCCGGAACATCCCCGCTGCGGGCGTCATTCTAGGGTCGTACGCCCCGCGAAGTCCTCCATTGCCGTGACGTAAGCGGCAGACGCTAAGATCATGTCCCTCATGTCCCACCCCGAACTGGACAGCCTGGCGAACCTGCGAGCGTTCTACCGCGAACACCTTGTGGAGAACCTCGCCCGCTTCTGGCTCGACCACGCCCTCGATCGCGAGCACGGCGGATATCTCACCATCCTCGACCGCGACGGCTCCGCCCACGGCACCGGCAAATACATCTGGCCGCAGGCCCGCACCGCCTACATGTTCGCCAAGCTCTACAACGAGCTCGAGCCCCGCCCCCAGTGGCTCGACGCCGCCCGTCTGGGCATTGATTTTCTTGACGACCACGGCCTGCGCGACGGCCGGGCCTTCTACAAGTGCACCCGCGACGGCCGGCCGATCTACGCCCGCCCGAACGAAATCTACGGCGAGTGCTTCGCCGTCATCGCCTACGCCCACTTCGCCAAAGCCGCCAGCGACCAGGCGTACCTGCACAAAGCCCGCGAGCTCTTCGACGCCGCCGCACGCCGCCTCGAATCAGGCGAGCTCGACAGCCACCTTGCTACCCAGCTCTATCAGGAACACGCCGCTGCGATGATCCTGATCAACTGCGCCCAGGAGCTGCGGGCCGTCGACCCCGATGAGCGTTACACCCGGCACATCCGCCCCTGGGTCGAGCGAGAGCTCTTCACCTTCGCCAGCCCCCAGCACCGGGCCATGTTCGAACGCGTCGGCGTCGACGGCCGACCGATCCTGACCGAGCCCGAGGGCCGCTCCCTCACCCCCGGCCACGCCATGGAGTCCGCGTGGTTCTGCCTGGAAGAAGGCATGCGTCAGAAGGATCATCGCCTGATCGACCGCGCGGTGGACGTCGTCCGCTGGACGATCGAGCGCGGCTGGGACACGCAGCATGGCGGCGTCTTCAACTTCCTGGACATCCTGGGCAAACCGCCCGGCCACCACGACGAGGACTGGGGTGAGGGCCAGGACTGGGACGCCAAGCTCTACTGGCCGCACGCCGAGACGCTCTACGCCCTCCTGCTGGCCCACCTCGTGACGCGCGACCCCGAGCTGTGGGACTGGTACGCGCAGGTCCACCGCTGGGCCTTCGACCATTTCCCTGACCGTGAATTCGGCGAGTGGTACGGCTTCCTCCGCCGCGACGGCAGCGTGTCGCAGACGCTCAAGGGCAGCATCAAGTCCTTCTTCCACGTCCCCCGCGCGATCCTCAAGTGCGTGCAGGCGATCG
>JADZET010000007.1 GCA_020850375.1 Phycisphaeraceae bacterium
ACCCGCGAGCGCGTGCGTCAGGTGGAGGCCAAGGCGCTGCGGAAGCTTCAGCACCCGGTGCGGTCGCGCAAGCTCCAGGGCTTCCTGGACGGTTCGTGGGAACGAGAGCTGGTGGACCCGCACTAAGCGGAGGATGAACGGCGTCCGCGTCGGTTGGGGACCGATGGCGCGGAATTTGGACGCAAGTCGTCCGCGCCGTTGTCCGATCAACCTCGTGTCACGACGACGGATCGCGTGACGCGAGGGCTCGGAGAGAGCCGGGCGTGCAGGCTCAGGCTGAGCCGAACTAACATTGGCGGTCCTTGTGTTGCCCCGCGTCACCCGGTTGCCGGGCCGCGGGGCCATTTTTTGAGGGGGGATCGTCCGTCGGGACCCCATTGCCGGTGGGGATGTATACAAAAGCCCTGGGGGCGGCTATACTTGACGACTTCAACTGCCCTCCCGCCCTTGGGACGCCCACTTCAGCGGCGTCCGATTCAGGCCCAACCGAGTTCAGTTGCTGCGCCTTGCCGGTGTCAAGTGGCGATCGCCCCTTGTGCTTCGCGGGGCGACCTTTTGCCAAGGACATCACTGCATGTTGTTTTCCGACCTGGGGCTCGCTGAGCCCATCCTCCGCGCCGTGGCCGCGGAAGGCTACACCGTGGCCACACCCATTCAGACCGAGGCGATTCCCCATGTGCTGGCGGGGCGCGACCTGCTGGGCTGCGCCCAGACGGGGACGGGCAAGACGGCGGCGTTCGCGCTGCCGATCCTGCACCGGCTCAGTGACGCCGCGCCGGGGCATGACCACGCCGCCGCGCCGCATACCACCCACAAATCGACCCGCCGGGGCCCGCACGGCACGGACCGAACCCCGCGCTGCCTGGTGCTGTGCCCGACGCGTGAGCTGGCGGCGCAGATCCACGAGAGCTTCCGCGCGTATGGGCGGCACGTGCATCTGAAGTCCGCGGTGATCTACGGGGGCGTGAGCCAGAACCCGCAGGTGGCGCACCTTCGGGCCGGGCTGGACGTGCTGATCGCCACCCCCGGCAGACTCATGGACCTGATGGAGCAGGGGCACGTCGATCTTGGCCGCGTCCAGATGCTCGTGCTCGACGAGGCGGACCGGATGCTGGACATGGGGTTCATCCCGGACATCAAACGGATTACCCGTGCGTTGCCGGCCAAGCGGCAGACCTTGCTGTTCTCGGCGACGATGCCCGGGCCGATCCGCCGACTGGCCCACGACCTGCTCCACGACCCGGTGAACATCGAGGTCACGCCCGACGCCCCGACGGTCGTGCGCGTGGCGCAGAGCGTGTACCACGTCGAGTCCACGGCGAAGACGGCCCTGTTGGCCAAGCTGCTCGAGTCGGGGGGGCTGTCGCGGACGATCGTGTTCACGCGGACCAAGCACCGTGCGGACCGGCTGTCGAAGTACCTGTGCAAGATCGGGGCGACGAGCGAGGCGATCCACGGGGACAAGAGCCAGGGCGCCCGCGACCGCGCGCTCAAAGCCTTCCGCGACGGCAAGGTCGGCGTGCTGGTGGCCACCGACATCGCGGCGCGGGGGATCGACATCGACGACATCTCGCACGTGGTGAACTTCGACCTGCCGCGCGACCCGGAGAGCTACGTGCACCGGATCGGCCGGACGGCGCGGGCGGGGGCGTCGGGATGCGCCGTGTCGTTCTGCGGGTACGAGGAACGGTCGCTGCTGACAGCCATCGAGGGCTTCGTGCGGGCCAAGATCAGCGTGGAGCGCACGCCGGCCCTGCCGCGTGAGGCGTCGCCGAGGGGCGGGGGTGAGGACGAGTCGCGACGGGATCACCACGCCCCGGCCCCCCGCCATGCGGCCCGGCCGGCGGCGCAGGCTGTCGCGTCGGCGCCCCGGAAGGGGCACACGCCGCATCCCGCGGGGCCTTACGCGGGCGTGGCGTCGGGTCGCAGTCGGTCCCACGCCAAGCCCAGCCGTCCACGCCGGCGACGCTGACCCCCGCGGCGGGTTGCTACAATAGGGGTGCGAAGGCCATCGCCTAATCGCTTTCAATTGCCTTTGGCATCGAGGGTTGAATCATGCTTCACAAGATGATGCGGGCCAAGATTCACCGGGCCACCATCACCAAGTGCGACCCGGACTACGTGGGGTCGATCACCATCGACGCGGATCTGCTGCGTGCGAGCGGGATACGGCCGAACGAGGCGGTGCACGTGCTGGACATCGACAACGCGGCGCGGTTCGAGACGTACGTGATCCTGGGCGAGGCGGGGACAGGCGTCATCGGGATCAACGGTGCGGCGGCGAAGCTGGTGGCGCCGGGGCACAAGGTGATCATCGTGTGCTTCGGGTACCTGACGGAGCAGCACCTCGACGCTCACAAGGCGACGGTGGTGCTGGTCGATGAGAAGAACCGGCAGACCAGGACGATCGAGTACGGCAGTAGACTCGAGCCGGCGGGCGAGCCGATGGTGGTTTAAGGACGGATCTTGAGTACCCCCCGGCGGAGCCGGGGGCTGAACCGGATGTTGGGTTGATCGTATCTCAGCCCCCGGCGTGGACGGCGCCCGGGGGTCAATCTTCACCCCCCTACGGCATGGCCAAACCCGTACGCATCAGCCTGGCCAACAAGTGTCAGATCCTCTTCGGTCTGGCGGTGGTGGTCATCCTGGCGGCGGCGTTGGCGGTGCCTTGGCTGCGGATGCAGACGCTGGTGACGGAGGGACAGGAGGAGACGGCGAGGAAGCTGGCGGAGGCGTGGCTGGCGGGGAAGATCGAGCTGGGGGCGGAGCTGACGGGTTCGTCGGGGGGTGAGCAGACGCCGGGGCAGAGCCTGACGCTGCGGCTGATCGCGCGGGATGAGTTTGAATTGAGCTCGAGCCGTGAGCCGTTCGTGAACCGGGCGGTGGAGCTTTTTGAGACGCGTGACGATCGGCAGGAGCTGTTCGAGCCGTCGCGCGGGGCGGACGGGCGGTGGGTGTATCACTACGCGCGGGCGATTCGGAAGTCGGGGCTGTCGCGGATCAGCCAGGGGGACGTGACGAGCTTCGAGGCGGGGCTGGAGACGAGCGCGTTGGCGGACCCGCTGGAGATGATCCTGCTGCTGGACCTGCGGACGGACCTGGTTGGGAGCCAGTTGCAGCGGAACCGGATCTACATCCTGCTGGCGGGGCTGTTGGCGGGGCTGTTGGCGATCGGGGTGTTCTGGTTCATCACGACGCGGCTGATCCTGTCGCCGGTGCGGGTGCTGCGGGACACGGCGGAGAAGGTGTCGGAGGGGGACCTGAACATCCGTTCGGAGATCGACACGGGGGATGAGTTCCAGCAATTGGCTGAGACGTTCAACTCGATGCTGGCGTCGCTGAAGAAGAACGAGGACCAGCTTCGTGGGGTGAACAAGAGCCTGGACCTGAAGCTCGGGGAGCTGGCGCAGAGCAACGTGGCGTTGTACGAGGCGAACCGGATCAAGAGCGAGTTCCTGGCCAACGTGTCGCATGAATTGCGGACGCCGCTGCACTCGGTCATCGGGTTCGCGGAGGTGCTGGCGGAGTCGTTGGAGGAGGCGGGGGCGGCGGCGGACGACAAACGGAGGCGTTACGCGACGAACATCGCGTTGTCGAGCCGTCGGCTGCTGGACCTGATCAATGACCTGCTGGACCTGGCGAAGATCGAGGCGGGGAAGATCGACCTGCACCTGGCGGCGGTGTCGATCAGCGACACGCTCGAGGGGCTGATCAACCTGCTGCGTCCGCAGGCGGAGAAGCGGAAGTTGGAGTTCCGTCTGAAGGTGGATCGGGAACTGCCGGTGATCGAGAGCGACCCGGGGAAGGTGCAGCAGGTTCTGTTCAACTTCCTGTCCAATGCGCTCAAGTTCAGCCCGCAGGCGGGGACGATCACGGTCGAGGCGGGGCTGGTGGGTGGAGCGGGGGGGAACGGCGAGGCGGCGGGGGAGAGTTCGGGGGGCGCTTCCGGGGGCGGGGGCGCTTCCGGGGGCGGGGGCACTTCCGGGGGGGGGGAGCGGGAGATCAGGATCAGCGTGACGGATCAGGGGCCGGGGATCGCGCTGGAGGACCATGCGCGGGTGTTTGAGAAGTTCGTGCAGTTGGACGTGTCGGTGACGCGGGAGTATGGGGGGACGGGACTGGGGCTGACGATCAGCCGGGACCTGGCGAAGCTGCTGGGGGGGCGGATCGAGCTCGACAGCGACCTGGGGCGTGGGGCGACGTTCAGTTTGATTCTGCCGGTGCGGATCAAGGCGAAGACGACGCCGTTGATGCCTTCGGCGACGGAAGCGGCGCGGGCGTAAGGTCTTTGGGCATCGCGGAGACGAAATGGTTTTTGGCGGCGCGTTCTGTCAATCGCCCGCAGCGCCCTTCGGGACGCAGCGGGGCACCCGTTCGTGGATCGGATTGCGCGATGAGGATTCTTACGCCAGGGCGTCGAGGTTGGACAGGCCCAGGGGCTCTTTCATCCAGAAGGGCTCGGCGTACTGCGTGCCGATGCGGCTGCCCATGTAGCCGTTGAGCTGTCGGAGC
>JADZET010000008.1 GCA_020850375.1 Phycisphaeraceae bacterium
ACCTCGAGGAGCGCCCCGATTGGGTCTGGCGCGACCCGATCGACCTGCCCTACATCAACCGCGCCATCGGCCGGCAGTACCAGCCCGGCTCGACGGTCAAGCCCCTGGTCCTCGCCGCCGCCGTCACCGACCGCAAGATCGGCTACGACCAGACCGTCGACTGCCACGGCCCCTTCGATCCCAAGCGCCCGAACATCTGGCGCTGCTGGATCTACAAGCTGACCAACGGCCAATCCTCCCACGGCCCGCTCACCGGCCCCGAGGCCATCGCCCGCAGCTGCAACATCTTCTTCTACACCATGGGCAGCCGCCTGGGCCTGCACCGCCTGACCTGGTGGTACCAGCAGTACGGCCTGGGCCGCCGTCTCGAGACCGGCCTGCTCCCGCGCGAGATCGCCAAAGGCTCCTTGCCCAAACGAGCCCTCATCGAGCTGGCCTCGAACTTCCCCCAGGGCCGCGGCGTCGAGAGCCCCGCCGACCACACCGAGGCCGTCTTCATGGGCATCGGCCAGGGCCAGATCGACTGGACACCCCTCCAGGCCGCCAACGCCTACGCCGCCATCGCCCGCGGCGGCGTCGAGCTCGACCCCACCTTCATCGTCGATCCCGCCGTGGCCCCGCGCCAGGCCATCGATCTTCACCTCGACCGCCAGGCCGTCCGCATGGCCCTCCAAGGCCTCCATGACTCCGTCCACCAGACCTACGGCACCACGAACCACATCGCCGCCCTCGATCGTGAGCCCATCTACACCTTCGACGGCGCCACCGTGATGTCCAAGTCCGGCACCGCCGACCCCGGCGCCGTCTGGCTCGACCTCAACCACGACGGCAAACGCTCAGCCGATGAGGTCCGCAAGTGGGGCGATCACGCCTGGGCCATCGCCCTGGTCCAGAAGCCCGGCACGGATCACCCCCAGTACGCCATCGCCGTCCTGGTCGAGTTCGGCGGCAGCGGCGGCGCCTGCGCCGGACCGATCGTCAACCAGATCCTCTACGCCATGCAGCAGGAGAACCTGCTGTGAACCCCCTGACGGCCAAGATCGCCGACCTCCTTCGCCCGCACGCCGGCTGGTTCGTCCTGCTCGCCGCCGTCGGACTGACCGTCGTCGGCATCACCGCCATCTCCACCGTCGACATCGGCCACGCCCGCGCCCAGGCCCAGTGGCTCGCCATCGCCATGACGCTGATGCTCGTCTGCCTGCTCCCGCACCCCAAGCACATCGGCCAGATCGCCACGCCCCTGGCCATCGTCATCACCCTGGTCCTGGCCGTCATGATCCTTCCGGGCGTCCCACGATCCATCGTCCCGGTCCGCAACGGCGCCCGCGCCTGGATCGACCTACGCTTCATGATGCTCCAGCCCTCGGAACTCGCGAAGATCATCTACGTCCTGGCCCTGGCCTGGTACCTGCGACACCGCCAGTCCTACCGCACCTTCCGCGGCCTATTGGTCCCGTTCCTCATCCTCTTCGTCCCCATGACCCTCGTCCTGATCCAGCCGGACATGGGCACCGCCATCCTCTTCGTCCCCGCCCTGCTGGCCATGCTCCTGGCCGCGGGGGCCAGGCTCCGCCACCTCGGCTCGATCATCGGCCTGGGCGTCCTGGCCATCGGCCTGAATGTCGCCGCCATCTACACCCTGCCCGACTCCATGCAGCTCCTCCAGCCCCACCAGGTCGCCCGCATCAAGGCCACCATCAGCCGCGCCAAGGGCGAGACCCGCTACCTCAAGGACGTCGGCTTCCAGCAGGACAAGGCCGTCACCCTCATCGGCGCCGGCGGACCCGACGGCCTGGGCGAGGAAAAAGCCCGCACCCTGATCGCCTACAACCGCCTGCCCGAGGACCACAACGACATGATCTTCGCCGTCGTCGTCAGCCGCTGGGGCTTCCTCGGCGGCCTCGGCGTGCTGGCCCTCTACGGCGTCCTGATCCTCGCCATGCTCCGCGTCGCCGCACGCGCCAAGGAGCCCGTCACCCGCCTGGCCGTCGTCGGCTTCGCCTCGCTGCTCCTGAGCCAGATGACCATCAACATCGGCATGTCCCTGGGCGTCCTGCCGATCATCGGCATCACGCTCCCCTTTGTCTCCTACGGCGGGTCGAGCCTGCTCGCCTGCTTCGCCATGATCGGCCTGGTGATGAACTTCGCCTCCCAACGCCAGCCCATCATCCAGCGCCCCAGCTTTGAGTTCGACCACGCCGACGCACTGTTCCAGTGATCGCAGGAGCCTTACGTGAGTGATTCGGTCCCCTCATCCGTCACGCAAGAAGCCCAGCGCTTCGGCATCACCCTGCCCCCGGAAGTCTGGCAGAAGCTCGCCGGCTATCTCGACCTGCTCCTCGAGGCCAACGAGAAGTTCAACCTCACCGCCGTCCGCAACCGCGACGAGGCCTGGCGGACGCACGTCCTGGACAGCCTCACGCTTCTCGCCGGCCTGCAAGACCTCACCCCCGGCACCCGCCTGGCCGACGTCGGCTCCGGCGGCGGCCTCCCTGGTCTCCCACTGGCCATCGCCGCCGGCCCAAACCTCGCCGCCACCCTCATTGAAGCCACCGGCAAGAAGGCCAACTTCCTCCGCGAGTGTGCGACGAAACTCGACCTGCCCAACGTCACCGTCGTCGCCGAGCGCGCCGAGATCGTCGGCCACGACTCCGCGTACCGCCAGCAATACGACCTGGTCACCGCCCGCGCCCTGGGCCCCCTGCGCATCCTGCTCGAATACACCCTGCCCCTGCTCAAAGTAGGGGGGCAACTCCTGGCCATGAAGGGCCCGAGCGTAGAAGAAGAACTCGACCAATCCCAGCGAGCCCTAGAAGTCCTCGGCGCCGGCGAAGTGAGCGTGTTTGAGCCCTACCCCGAAGACACCGGCGTGCGCAAGGTCATCGTCCGCGTGACCAAGACGCGCCCCACCACCAAGGCCTACCCGCGCAAGCCCGGCACGCCCAAGCAGTCGCCGCTGTAAGGCAATATCCGACAAAACGATCTTGTCTTAATCGCTCAAATCGTATTATCCGCCGAGCGAGACGACGTATGGCATGAACTGTCTTATGAGCAGGAAAACAATATATGACGTGGTTATGCACCCCAACGCTAGAAGGCCGCGAATAATATTTAGAATCCAACGCGGATACTGTACTGATGGATATACTGTCAAAACTTTGGCTGGCCCCTCATCGGTCTTGACATAAGAATGTATTTCGCGCCACGTTGTTGGCGGATAATATAAATAAGACACTGTAATTTGTTCTTTTGGCCCAACAGATGGGAATAATATCTCTTTGCTCCCTCCGGGAAGATCATTTTCCTGATATTGAATGTCCGGAGAAACTGAGAATGCAGGCAAGGTGTAATGTCCCATTCGAAGATTATTGGCAGGCTTGCGGCCCATGTTTTTCAACACAATCGTATGAACATGTACAACGAAATTCTGCCCATTCTGCGCTCGAACAGTAATCCCTGACGAATGAGCCAGATAGGTAACGATTTTGGGGCGTTCGGCGAAGAGTCGATTAATCCATGCGCCAACGAACAACAGGAGAACAGATCCCCCCATCGTTATGAATGCATTCCAATCAATTGACATGACGCACCTCACTGACTAATTGCCTATGCTGGGCCAGATTAAGTAGTAGTATATCTCTTTATGCTGGCGGCCGCGACTGCCTGGCCACGATCCGCTGCGCCAGCCCCGGGCTGATCGCCCTGATCCAGTCCATCAATCGGTAAAGCCGCGGCACGCAGACCTCCAGCCGCGGCCGATCCAGCAGCCGCTCGATCCTCTTCGCCACCGCGTCGGCCGTGATGCCTCTCTGGCTGACCTGTCCGAACAGCGACCGCAGCCCCGGCTTCTCGAAGAACTCCGTCCGCACGATCCCCGGGTTGACGTAGCTAAAGTGCACGCCGATCTCGGCAGGGGGGTGCTCCGCCGCCAGGCTCTGCGTCATCGCCACCAGCGCCGCCTTCGCCGCCGTGTACGGCGCGTGCCCCCACGGCGCCATCTTCACCGAGATCGACGCGACGTTGATCACATGCCCGCGCCGGCGCTCGAGCATCCCCGGCAGCACCGCCCGGATCAGCGCCGCCGCCG
>JADZET010000009.1 GCA_020850375.1 Phycisphaeraceae bacterium
CGGAGAACTCGGCGATGGCGCCCATGGCCTTCTCGGCGGCGCCGAAGAAGAGCGGGCCCTGGATCTCGTAGAGCAGGACGTCGTCGGGCAGGGAGGCGATGAGGTCCATGTGCTCGCCGCTGGTCAGTCGCGTGTGAGTCAGGGCGCTCATGCGCTGCATGAAGAGCAGGGCGGCGAGGGTGACGCCGACGCCGACGGCCACGACCATGTCGAAGAGGACCATGAGGCTGAAGCAGGAGAGCAGGACGATGACGTCGGCGCGGGGGGCGACGCGCAGGGTGTGGGCGAAGTGGCGGTACTCGCTCATGTTCCAGGCCACGAGGATGAGCAGCGCGGCGAGGGAGGCCATCGGAACGTGTCCGAGGAGGGGCGCGAGGGCCAGGACGGCGGCGAGGACGAACAGGGCGTGGACGATGGCGGCGACGGGGGATCGTCCGCCGGCGCGGACGCTCGTGGCGGTGCGGGCGATGGCGGCGGTGGCGGCGAAGCCGCCGAAGAAGGGTGCGACCATGTTGCCGACGCCCTGGCCGATCAGCTCGGCGTCGGGGTCGTGCTTCTGGCCGGCCATGCCGTCGGCGACGACGGCGCAAAGGAGGGACTCGATGGCGCCGAGCATGGCGATGGCCAGGGCGGGGACGGCCAACCCACGGAAGGTGTCCAGGGAGAGCTCAAGGGGGGGCTTGCCCGAGGCGGGGTCGACGACGGCCCAGGGCCAGGCGAAGGTGGGGGGGGTCTGGGGGATACCCGGGAGCGTCTGGCCGTGGTGGACGTAGGAGAAGCGCGAGCCGATGGTGTCGAAAGTGAAGCCGGGGAAGATCAGGTGCAGGAGGAAGGCGATCACGCTGACGGCGGTCAGGGCCACCAGGGCGGGCGGGAGCTTGCGGGTGACGCGGGGCCAGAAGATCAGGCAGGTGAGGGTGACGGCGCCGATGGCGAAGTCGGGCCAGTGGATGGCGCCGAGCGAGCGGGCGAGGGCGGCGACGAGCTCGAGGTAGTGCTCGGGCTTGTGGTCGAGCTCGATGCCCAGGAAGTCCTTGAGCTGGAGGGTGGCGATGACGACGGCGATGCCGGCGGTGAAGCCCGTGGTGACGGGGTGGGGGATGAAGCGTAGGAGCCGGCCGAGCTTGGCGACGCCCATCAGGACGAGGATGGCGCCGGCCATGAAGGAGGCGATTAAGAGGCCGGCAACGCCGTACTGGCTGGTGATCGGGGCGAGCAGGACGACGAAGGCGGCCGTGGGGCCCGAAACGCTGGTCTGGGAGCCGCCGAGGACGGCGATGAGAAAGCCGGCGATGATGGCGGTGTAGAGGCCGTGCTGGGGCGGGACGCCGCTGGCGATGGCCAGAGCCATGGAGAGCGGCAGGGCGACGACGCCGACGACCAGGCCGGCGATGGTGTCGCGGCGGAGGTCAGCGATGGTGTAGCCGTGGGCCCAGGTCTTGCGGAGGGCGACGGCGATCTCGATGGCGCGGGATTAGGTGGGTTCGGGGGAGTGACGATGGGCGGAAGGGTTCATGGGAGGAGCGGCCGCGTGTGGACGACGGCCGGAGGGGGAAAATCGACACAAAGGTGGGGAGAGGGTGCTTGGTAGGAGGCTAAGAGCGTATCGCGGGCGCGGCAGGGGTCAAGAGCGGGCGGGGAAGGTTAGAATCTGATGCCATGAACGTACTGATCCTCGCGGTGCTGGCGGGCGTCGGGTACATCGTGGCCTATCACACCTATGGAAGGTGGCTAAGCGCGAAGATCTTCCGCCTGGACCCGCGGGCGGCGGTGCCCAGCGTGACCTGCCGGGACGACAAGGACTTTGTGCCGACGGCCAAGTCGATCGTCTTCGGGCATCACTTCGCGTCGATCGCGGGGACGGGGCCGATCGTCGGGCCGGCGATCGCGATCATGTGGGGGTGGCTGCCGGCGCTGCTGTGGGTGTTCTTCGGGTCGATCTTTATCGGGGCGGTGCATGACCTCGGGGCGTTGGTCGTGTCGCTGCGGAATCGGGGGCAGACGGTGGGGGACATCGCGGGGCGGGTGCTGAATCCGCGCGTGCGGGTGCTGTTTCTCTTGATCCTGCTGTTTGCGTTGTGGATCGTGCTGGCGATCTTCGGGCTGGTGATCGCGGCGGTGTTCCGGTCGTTCCCGGTGTCGATCCTGCCGGTGTGGCTGCAGATCCCGATCGCGGTGTGGATCGGGCTGGCGGTGCACCGGAAGGGGAAGAATTTGCTCTGGCCGTCGGTGATCGCACTGACGTTGATGTACGTGACGGTGTGGTTCGGGGCGTCGTGCCCGGGGATGACGTGGGATGGGGGGCACCTGGCGGGATGGATCGGGTCGATCAATGACGCGCTGCGGGCGTGGCCGAACTGGGTGTGGGTGGCGGTGCTGCTGGCGTACTGCTACGTCGCGAGCGTGCTGCCGGTCTGGACGCTGCTCCAGCCGCGGGATTACATCAACAGCCTGCAATTGATCAGCAGTCTGGGGCTCATCGTGCTGGGGCTTGCGGCGGCGGCGTGGCGGGGTGGTTCCGGGGGGCAGTCGTTGGAGATGGTGGCGCCGATGGTCAACTGGCATCCGCTTAACGCGCCTCCGATCTGGCCGTTCCTGTTCATCACGGTGGCGTGCGGGGCGATCAGCGGGTTCCACTGCCTGGTCAGCAGCGGGACGTCGAGCAAGCAGCTTCGCAACGAGACGGACGCGAAGTTTGTCGGGTATGGGGGGATGCTGACGGAGGGATTCTTGGCGGTGCTGGTGATCGTGGCGGTGGGGGCGGGGATCGGATTGGGCTGGAGCGAGCGGTTCCCGGGGCTGATGGGCAGTGAGCTGTGGCAGACGATCTACCGGGACTGGTCGGCGGCGGACAAGGGTCTAGGCGTGAAGATCGGAGCGTTCGTGGCGGGGTCGGCGAACCTGCTCGGGGCGATCGGGATCCACCCGGTGATGGCGCAGGCGATCATGGGGGTGTTTGTGGCGTCATTCGCGGGGACGACGCTGGACACCGCGACGCGGCTGCAGCGGTACGTGGTGCAGGAGCTGGCGAGGCACGTGGGCGAGGCGTCGCCGGGGCTGCGGCCGATCACGCGGCCGCTGACGACGGCGCACGGGGCGACGCTGGTGGCGGTGGGGTCGGCGTTCCTGATGGCGCTGATCCCGATGCCGGACGCGCAGAAGGGGATGGTGTGGTCGTGGCAGACGATCGGGACGGGGGGGCAGATTCTCTGGCCGCTGTTCGGGGCGACGAACCAACTACTCGGCGGGCTGGCGTTCCTGGTGGTCGGGCTGTGGATGTGGCGGAGGCGGCTGCCGGTGTGGTTCATCGCCCCGCCGCTGTTGGTGATGCTGGTCATGCCGGCGTGGGGGATGATCAGCCAGGTGCCGACGTGGTGGGGGCAGGGGAGTTACCACCTGGCGGGGATCGCGGTGGTGACGCTGTTGCTCGAGGCGTGGATGGTGATCGAAGCAATCCTGCTGGTGCCGCGGGTGCGGGGGGTGCTCGAGCCGGCGGTGGCTGCGGGGGGGTAGGCGGGGGGCATCCGGGGGTGGGGGGTTCCGGGGGGGTTGGCCAGCGGATGAATCTGCCCTTATCCTTACGTAGCCCCTGATTGAGCACTAAGCATGAGCAAACGAATTATCGTGATCGTCCTGCTGGCGGGCCTGTGGCTGCTGCCGGGCTGTTCGTCGTTCAAGCCCTGGGATGTTTTCGATCGGCCGCGTGATCCCAAGATCAGGGTGGCGGACGTCCGCGTGACGGAGCGGACGGAGCAAGGGGTGCGCGTGGAGATGGTGCTGGAGATGACCAACCCCAACAGCGAGGCGCTGCCGCTCGTGGACGTGAAGTATGCGGTGGACCTGCCGGGGGCGGGGGTCGATGGGTTTTCGATGAAGGATCGGCCGAACATGACGCTGCCGGCCAAGGGGAGCCAGAAGCTGGTGCTGGCGGCGGCGTTCCCGACGCGGTCCGGACAGGCTGGGGTCGGGGTGGGCAGCCGGTATCACGTGTCGGGGTCGATCACGTATCGGCCGCCGCAGACGTTCGTCGAGAACCTGGCGGAGGAGGCGCTGCCGCTGCCGAGCGCGGGTTTCTCAGCCAAAGGGATGTTGGAAGAGACCGCCGCGACCCAGCCGGCCGCCGGCGATGCCGTGAAGTAAGACCATGCATCCTCTCTTTGATCAGCGACGTTATCTGATCCCATTCCGAGCGACGCTGCTGCCGCAGATCTTCACCGACGTTTTGGTGATCGGCGGAGGCGTGGCTGGGCTGCGCGCAGCGCTCTCGGCCAGCGAGCACAGCGACGTGATCGTGGCGATCAAGAGCAACGTCAAGCAGTCCAACACCTACTGGGCGCAGGGCGGCATCGCGGCGGTGCTGGCGTCGCAGGACACGGTCGAGCAGCATGTCCAGGACACGCTGACGGCCGGGGCGGGGCTGTGCGATGAGCCGGTGGTCAGACATATCGTCGAGGCGGGGCCGGGGGCGATCGCGGAATTGGTGGAGTGGGGGATGCGGCTGGATCGGACGCCGTCGGCGGACCTGTCACTGGGACGCGAGGGCGGGCACACGCACCATCGCATTGTACACAGCGACGGGGACGCGACGGGGCGGGAATTAGCCATCACGCTCGAAAAACGGGCGCGGGAGGCGGAGCGGATCCGGCTGTTCGAGGATTGCTTCGTGCTGGACCTGATCACGCTGGACAACGCGGCGCCGCGGTGCATGGGGGCGATCACGCATCACCCCAAGCACGGGCTTCAGGTGATCTGGGCCAAGGCGACGATCCTGGCCAGCGGGGGGGCGGGGCAGGTGTACCGCGAGTCGACCAACCCGCCGGTGGCGACGGGGGATGGCGTGGCGATGGCGTACCGCGCGGGCCTGCCGGTGGCGGACATGGCGTTCATGCAGTTCCATCCGACGACGCTGTACGTCGCGGGGGCGAGCCGGTCGCTGATCTCCGAGGCGGTGCGCGGGGAGGGGGCTCACCTCATTGATCGCAATGGGCTGCGGTTCATGCCGGACTATCACCCGATGGCGGAGCTGGCGCCGCGCGACGTGGTCTGCCGGGCGATCCTGGACCAGATGGCGCGAACCGCCTTTACGCACGTCTTCCTGGACTGCCGGCACCTGGGAAAAGAGCGGTTTATCGCACGATTCCCCGGCATCCACGAGGTGCTCAAGAAATTCGACATCGACCCTTCGACGACGCCGATCCCGGTGCATCCGTCAGCCCACTACATGATCGGCGGCGTCAAGGCGGACATCCACGGGCGGACGAGCCTGACGGGGCTCTACGCCTGCGGCGAAGTCTCCTGCACGGGTCTGCACGGGGCGAACCGGCTGGCGAGCAACAGCCTGCTCGAGGGGCTCATCTGCGGGAAGCTGGCGGGCAAAGCCTGCGCCGAGATGATCGATGGGCAGCCGCCCGGGCCGGTCAAGATCGTCTCGGACCTGCACGAGTCGGGGCGGGCGGAGCTGGACCTGTCGGACGTGCGATCGTCGCTGCGATCCGTCATGTGGCGCGAGGTCGGCATCAACCGCGACGGCCGGCGGCTGGGCGAGGTGCAGGAGATGTTCGACTTCTGGGCCCGGTACACGCTGGACAAGATCTTCGATGACCGGCATGGCTGGGAGGTGCAGAACCTGCTCCTGGTCGGAGCCCTGATCGCCCGCGCGGCCCTGTGGCGTCAGGAGAGCCGGGGGACGCACTTCCGGCCGGACTGCCCGGAGACGAAGGACGCATTCCGGGGACATGACGTGTGGATTCGCGGGCAGGGGGAGCCGACAATGGCGCCGGTGGGGGAGGCGGCGGGGGTGGGAAGCAAGTGATGGCTTGTGGAAGGGTGTCAGTGTGTCGGTGAGCGCGACAACAGCGATGTTGCTGATTCGGCACGCGACGTCGAATCCCAGGTCAGACCTGCCAGAGCCGCAGTGGCCTCTTAGCACGATCGGGCGCCGACAGGCCGAGGAACTGTCGGCAGGTCTAGAGAGTATCGAGATCACACAGGTGATCAGCAGCCCTTTCTTGCGTGCGATTGACACCGTTGGGCCCCTCGCAAGAAGAATCGGGCGTGAGGTCGACGTCCGCGAGGATCTACGCGAACGCAAGTTGTGCGAGGGGATTCGGCCTGACTGGCGAAAACTACTCGAAAGAGCGTGGGCGGACTTTTCGTTTGCACTGCCCGGTTGTGAGTCCAGCGGAGCTTGCCAGGAGCGAGTACGAAGGTGCCTGGCGGGCCTGGCGAATGAATTCCAGGGGCAAACGATCGCTGTTTGCTCGCATGGAAACGCGATCGGGCTGTTCCTGCATTCGCTCGATCCGGCGTTTGGGTTTTCTGATTGGGAGCAGATCGGGACTCCTGATGTGTTTTGGATTGACTGGTGTGCAGGACATCCGGCAAAACGCGAGTGGCGACTTATACGTGCATGATCTAGGGTGATTGTTTCCTTCGGAGTGTACGGCAATGGCTGATGAATTCAGTCGTGACGGGAATGCCTTGGTCTGGAAAAAGTACGGCGAGACGCTGCGGATCGAGCCTTGGGGGAGTGATGCGCTGCGGGTGCGGGCGACGATGAATGGGGGGTTTGGGCAGGTGTATAGCGCGCTGCTGGAGCAGAAGGGGTTAGCTCAGAGCGTCATCGAGATCCGCGAGAAGGAGGCGGTGATCCGGCAGGGGCGGATCGAGGCGCTGGTCTCGAATGAGGGACATATTCAGTTTACGGATATCTCAACCGGCAAGGTGGTGCTGGATGAGTCGCCGATCAAGCCGATGCATGCTCGGCCTCGGCAGTTTAAGGCCGTCGGAGGGGACCTCTTCCGGGGGGAAGTGCGGTTCGTGGCGCATGATGATGAGCGGTGCTATGGATTGGGGCAGCATCGGCATGGGCGGCTGGATCAGAAGGGGTGCGTCATTGACTTTGAGCAGCGCAACTGCGAGGTGACGATTCCGCTCCTGGTGTCGTCGCGCGGGTATGCGATGTTGTGGAATCTGCCGGGGATCGGGCGGGTCGAGTTAGGCGCGACGCAGACGCGATGGATTGCTGAGGCTTGCCGGCAGGTGGATTACTGGGTGACGGTGGGGGATTCGTACGCGGAACTGATGCGGGCGTATGCCGACGCGACGGGGCACGCGCCCATGCTGCCGAAGTTCGCCAGCGGGTTCTGGCAGTGCAAGCTGCGGTATCGGACGCAGGAGGAACTGCTGGGCGTGGCCCGCGAGTACAAGAAGCGGGGGCTGCCGTTGGACGTGATCGTGGTGGATTATTTCCACTGGCCGATGATGGGGGACTGGTGCTTTGACGAGGCGGACTTCCCGGACCCGGGGGCGATGGTGCGCGAGCTCAAAGAGCTTGGCGTGGAGCTGATGGCGTCGGTGTGGCCTTCGGTCAACCCGCAGAGCAAGAACTACTGGCGGATGAAGCGGCAGGGGTATCTGCTGCGGACGGAGCGCGGCGTGCCGGGGCTGTTCCTGATGGGCGACGCGCCGGACCTGAACAAGGTCGTCTACATCGAGTACTACGACCCGACGAACCCCGACGCGCGGAAGTTCATGTGGGAGAAGATCCGGGAGAACTACGTCAGGCATGGCATCCGCGTCTTCTGGCTCGACGCGTGCGAGCCGGAGATCTCGCCGGCGGACTATGAAAATCTGCGCTATCACATCGGCAACGGGCTCGAGGTCGGCTGCGTCTACCCGATCGCCCATCAGCAGGCGTTTTACGAGGGGCTCAAGGGCGAGGGGGAGGAGGAGATCATCACGCTCTGCCGGTCGGCCTGGGCGGGGTCGCAGCGTTACGGGGCGGCGGTGTGGTCGGGGGACATCGACTCGACGTTCGAGTCGCTGGCGAACCAGGTGCGGGCGGGGCTGAACATCGGGATGTCGGGGATCCCGTGGTGGACGACGGACATCGGCGGGTTCCTGTTCGCCGATCCGGAGTCGGCGTATTTCAGGGAGCTGATCGTGCGCTGGTTCCAGTTCGGGGTGTTCTGCCCGCTGTTTCGGCTGCATGGGTACCGCCAGCCGGTGACGCCGGAGACGGGCGGGCCGAATGAGGTCTGGTCATTCGGGGACAGAGCGTATGGGATCATCAAGGACCTGTTGTTTCTGCGCGAGCGGCTCAAGCCCTACATCATGGAGCAGATGCGCGTGGCCCACGAGAAGGGGACGCCGGTGATGCGGCCGGTGTTCTTTGATTTCCCGCAGGACGCGGGAGCGGCGGGCATCGAGGATCAGTTCATGTTTGGGCCGGAGGTGATGGTGGCGCCAGTGCTGGAGCAGGGGGCGGTGCGGCGGTCGGTTTATCTGCCGGCGCTTCCGGGGGGTGCGACCTGGACGGATCCCTACAGCGGGCGGCGGTACGATGGCGGACAGACGATCGAGGCGGAGGCGCCGTTGGAGCGCGTGCCGATCTATCTGCGCGATGGAGCGTCGTTGCCGATCGTGGGGTGAAGAATCCGGGCCTGAAGGGCCCGGCTTGGCAGCCCATGAAGGGCGTGAAGGGAAATGTTGATGAAGATCTACATCCTGGCGGACATGGAAGGGATCAGCGGGATTCGCAGGGCGACGCAGGTGGACCCGCAGAGCGCGGAGTATCACGGCGAGGGGCGATCGCTGATGATGCGGGAGATCAACGTGGCGGTCGACGCGGCCTTCGCGGCGGGCGCCACGGAGGTGGTGGCCTGCGACACGCACGCGAGCGGAGGGCAGGTGCGCGTGGGGGAGATGGACGCGCGGGCGAGCTATGAGACGCCGGGGCCGGGTCGGCCGATGCCTTCGCTGGATCGGTCGTTCAGCGGGGTGATCCTGCTGGGGCATCACGCGCGGGCGGGGACGCTCGATGCATTTCTCGATCACACGATGGACTCGTCGGCCTGGTTCGAGTTCCGGATCAACGACGTGGTGGTGGGCGAGATCGGCATCGAGGCGGCCTGGGCGGGGCATCATGACGTGCCGGTGATCATGGTCAGCGGGGACGCGACGACGGAAGTGGAGGCCAGGGCGACGTTGGGCGACGTCGAGACGGCGGTGGTCAAGTGGGGGATCGGCCGGCAGACGGCCAAGTGCCTGTCGTTGCCGAGGGCCCATGAGGTGATCGCGGGCGCGGTGCGGCGGGCGGTGGAGCGGGCGGGGCGGAAGGCGTTCAAACCTTACAAGCCGAAACTGCCGGCGACGGCGACGTTGACGCTCTACCGGTCGGACATGGCGGATGACTTCACCCGGCGTGGGTGGGAGCGCGTCGAGGCGCGGACGGTCAAGAAGGTGGTTCAGTCGATGCCGGAAATGCGTTGGTGAGCGTCAAGCTCTGAAATTGAAAGGCGGACGTGATGCATCCATTCCGTGTAGGTGCGAATCATCGGTATTTCGTCGATCCCACGGGTAAGCCGGTGTTCTGGCTGGGGACGACGCAGTGGCAGCTGTTCCGCGAGTTCAGCCTCGATGACGCGCGGGTGATCATCGAGCGCAGCCGTGCCCACGGGATCAACGTGATTCAGGTCATGCTGCTGGGGGTGGGGGATGGGACGAAGCCGAATCTGCACGGCGAAATGCCGTGTCATGACAACGACCCCCGGAGGCCGAATGAGGCGTATTTCAGGAATGTCGACGCGGTGATGGAGATCGCGCGGGGGCAGGGGGTGGCGATCTCGATGACGGTGTACCACCAGCGCTATCGCGAGCGGATCACGGTGGACAAGGCGCGGGCGTGGGCGGAGTGGTTGAGCCGGCGTTACAAGGGGTTCCCCAATCTGATCTGGTCGTCGACGCCGGAGGCGAAGGACGAGTTCGTGCCGATCCTGCGCGAGCTGGCGGCGGGGCTGCGCGCCGGCGACGGCGGGGGGCACATGATCACGTTCAAGCCGGACCCTTCGCCGTATTCGTCGAGCTTCATCCATGAGGAGCCCTGGCTGGACTTCAACAGCATGCAGACGTGGGCGGACGTGCAACTGATTTATCCCTTCGTGACGAAGGATCACGGGATGCGGCCGACTAAGCCGGTGGTGATGGCGGAGGGGGCGTATGAGGCGGGGTCGGAGTATGGGTTTGACGTTTCGCCGCTGTGGGTGCGTCGGCAGGCTTACTACTCGTGCCTGGCGGGGTCGTCGCACACGTACGGGCACAACGACAGCTGGAGAGTGCTGCCGACGTGGCGTGCGGCGCTCGACGCGCCCGGGGCGCGGCAGATGGGGATCATGCGGAAGATTTTCGAGGCGAGGGATCAGTGGTGGGAGCTGGCGCCCGACCAGGACGTGCTGGCGGAGGGGGGGCGTGTCGAGGGCAAGATCCTGAATCTGTCGGCGCGGCACAGGGACGGGCGGTGGGCGATGGCGTATCTGGCGGAGCCGGCGACGGTGTCGGTGCGGCTGGACAAGCTGGCGGGGTCTGGTGTGGCACAGTGGATTGACCCACGAGACGGCAAGGCGTTGGATGCCGGGCATCGGGCCAACAGTGGCGCGGCGTCGTTCACCACGCCGGCGGGGTGGGAGGACGCGGTGCTGGTGCTGACGACGGGATGAGGTTGCGGGGCACTTCGAGCTCTCTCATGGAGATAAACCATGGTCAAGCTGGTGCTGACGCTGTTCGCGACGCAGGACGTGGCGAAGATGCGGGCGTTCTACCGGGAGGTCCTGCAGGTCGAGCCGCGGATCTACGGCGAGAACTCGTGCGAGTTCCCGACGCCCGGGGGGAGTCGGTTGTTTATTGAGGAGCCGACGGGGATCAATGAGCACTGCCCGGGCGGGCTGCGCACGGAGCCGAATCCGGGGGTGCTGCTGGACTTCGAGGTGGACGATCCGGATGCGCACTATGCGCGGCTGTCAAAGATGGGGATTCACTTTGACGAGCCGATCCGGACGGACAGCTATGGACATCGGCTGTTCCGGTTCCGGGATCCGGACGGGAACCTGCTGTGCTTCTTCAAGTACCCGCAGAAGAAGGGCTGAGCGATCGAGAGCGACTAGATGGCGGCGACGGCGCGGCGGCAGAGGTCGGCCACGTCATGTGGACGCTCCGTGGGCAGATAGTGGCCCGCCCCCGGAAGCCAGTGCCATTGGATGTGGGGGTTGTCGGGGACGGCGAGCAGACGCTGCGTGTCGGGGGTGCGGCCTAGATTGCCATAGACCTCGAGGATGGGGGTGGACGCGGACTGAAGGAAGGCCGTGGCATCGAAGGCGCTGACGGTCTGCCAGAAGGCGTCCCATTGGCCGGGAAGGAAGCGGTCACGGGTGGCGCTGAGGGTGTGCTGGATGCGGGCGACGGCGTCGGGACCGAGCTGGCCGTGGAAGCGGTCGCCGGTGAAGGCGCGGGTGCAGGTCAGGCGCGTCCAGCCCTCGAGCAGGACGAGAGACGCCACTCGATCGCAGCGGCTGGCGAGGTCCATGGCGACCATGCCGCCGAGGCTGTGGCCGACGAGGACGAAACGGTCGAGGTGCAGATGATCGGCCAGTGAGACAGCATCGTCGGCCAGGTCAGACATTGAGAAGGTCGCGGTCGGCGTGGCGCTGCGGCCGTGGCCCTGGAAGTCCAGGGTGATGGAACGCTGAGATTGGGACAGGTGGGGTAGGACGGCGTGCCAGTCGGTGCTGTCGCAGCCGGCGCCATGGAGGAAGATCAGAGGTGTTCCCCTGCCCGGATGGTCGTCGTAGACCAAGTCGCCCCAGGCTAGAGCAAGCGTCGGCATGATGAGGTGATTGTAACGGTGGGTGGATGGCTTACGACGCGACGGCGTGAGCGGGGGCACGGTGGCCGCGGAGCTGGGGGTGGAGGTGGCCGGTCAGCCAGGCGCCCCAGCGGACGCGGATCAGGAGCCAGAGGCTCGTCAGGCTCAGGAGCGAGGCGAGGAGGAAGATCACCACGTCGCGCTGCGGGCAGATGGGGACGTCGTAGAAGTCCGCCAGGCCGCGGGCGAGGGAGATCCAGAGCCAGTGGCAGAGGTAGACGCCCATGGTCAGGGGGGCGAGACGAGCGACCCAGGCGATCAAGGGGTGCCCCCAGGGGGCGAGGGCGACGAGGATGAAGGACAAGCCGGTGAGAACCTTGAGGGCGGGGTGCATGCCGTGGACCCACTGGTAGGCGGTGATGGCGACGAGCATGAGCAGGCCGAAGAGGGCCATGCGCCGGGCGATGTCGGGACGCTTGAGCCAGCCGTGGTAGAGAATGGCCAGCGCCAGGCCCCAGTACAGGGCGCTCCAGCGGTGCCAGCTCGCTAAGAGCAGCGGGCCGAGAAGGGGGACGCTCTGGAAGGGCGGGTCGTACCAGTCAGAGAGGTCGAGGTTCAAGGCCAGGAGCATGGCCAGGGCGGCGACGGCGTACTGGCGATAGCGGTTGCGGATCATCCATTTGGCCACGGGGAAGAGCATCAGGCCGCCGACGAGGACGAAGGGGATGAACCACATCGGCTCGGCGGTGCCGGTGACCAGGACGTCGGGCGTCAACTTGAGCAGGGGGACGCGGGGGCTGAGATTGTGGTGGGAGAACCAGACGACGAGGTAGGTCAGGATGGACCAGCCGATGAAGGGCAGGTAAAGGCGCGTCAGGCGTTCCGTCGCGTACTGTCGCCAAGTGCGGGTGGGCTTGCGGCGGAGGCTCTCGACCATGAAGAGCATGGCCGCGAGCGTGTAGAAGGCGACGGAGAAGCGGCCCAGCACGCCGGCGGGGCGGAGAGCGTCGGACTCGATGGAGTGGAACCAGATCACGCCCAGGCCGGCGAAGACACGGGCGGCGTCGAGCATGACCAGACGCGGAGAGGTCGAGGGCGCATTGAGCGCCGTGGCCATGCCGCTGTTCTGGTCGGCTCGGGGCATGTCAGGCGACCGGTTTAGGCGCGGTAGCGGCAGCGGGCTTCTTGGGGGCCTCGGTCAGGGCGACGCGCAGCTGCAATTCGCGGAGCTGAGCCTCTTCGACCGGGGCGGGCGCTGCCGTCATGAGATCGGCGCCGGTGGCGGTCTTGGGGAAGGCGATGACGTCGCGGATGTTCAGCGTGCCGACAAGGTGCATGATCAGCCGGTCGAAGCCGAAGGCCAGGCCGCCGTGCGGGGGCGCGCCATACTTGAGCGCGTCGAGGAGGAAGCCGAACTTCGCGGCCGCGGCGGCCTCGTCGATGCCCAGGAGTTTGAAGACGCGCTTCTGGACTTCCGGGGAGTGGATACGGATCGAGCCGCCGCCGACCTCCGAGCCGTTGAGAACCAGGTCATAGGCCTTGCTGCGAACCGCGCCGGGGTCGGACTCGAGCTTGTCCAGGTCCTCGTCGAACGGGGCGGTGAAGGGGTGGTGGAGGCTGTCCCAGCGCTTCTCGTCGGGGTTCCATTCCATGGCGGGGAACTTGACCAC
>JADZET010000010.1 GCA_020850375.1 Phycisphaeraceae bacterium
CGGCCACGCACGATCACAAGATGCTCATCAACTCCGACCGGATCCTGTGGATGCGCGACGGGCAGGTCGACCACATCGACCGGCGGGAGGACCTGGACATCCAGGTCGGGCAGATCGAGGTGCATGGCGATGAGAACGCGGGGGCGAAGCTGAACGATCATTGAGCGGGACAGATGGCGCGGGTCAGCCGTCCTGAGTGCCGGAGACAATCCGGGGCGGATTCGTCAAGGGCCTTTTGCGAAGGCAGGTGATTCCGGGCATGCTTTTGGCTGGAGAGGCCCATGGAAGCCATGGCAAATACAGCCGCTGATTGGCTCGTTGCGAACGCACTCGCCGTCTTGGCCCTGATCGTGGCCGTCATCTCGCTGATCCAAAGCCATCGTGCATCTAAGCGCAGCCATAAGACTGCCGCCAGACAACTGGCTATCGAGGAAGGACGGGAACAGGATCGTCAGCGACAACAGCGAAAAGCCCGGATTGTCGCCTCAATCGTGCGACAGCCAACCAACCACCCTTCTCCCTCCGAAGCAAGTTTATGGATCATGGTCGAGAATAAAGGGGCCGCAGATGCGGAAGGCCTCTCGGTGCTACTGGACGGAAAGCCAATCCAAGAAAGTCAAGCCGTTCAACGATGTCCAGAACATGCAGCCATCATCGCCTCTTCAAGCGTGCGTTACCACCTCAACCCGATGGCTTGCCAATCGCCAGTTGTGATTGAGATCCGATGGAAGGATGGTTCCGGTGAACCCGGCTACTACCATCAACAATTGGCTTGGTAGCAGACAGCCGTGATACGTTCACGCCGCCTGCTGGGGCTGGTAGTGCAGCACCATGAGCAATTTGTCCTCGACGGCTAGCTGGGCGTAGGTGCGGCCCTGGTCGTCGGAGAATTCGACTTCGTGAACCCCAGGGTTCAAGGCTTCAACCACTGTACCGACCTGGCCGCGCAGCAATCCACGCTCGGGCAGATCAGCCGTGAGGGCGACGACGTCGAGCACCTGAATGCGGCCGTTATGGCTGGTCATGGTCGTTCAGACAATAATCGCGAAGTTTGGCGATGTCGACAATGACGCTGCTGAACGGGCGGTCCATGCCAGGCATTCTAACGTTTACAGGAGCGCCGGCACGGCCATGGAACAGTCGGGCCACTTGCCAACCGCCCGCGTTTGCCCCATCCTGATGACCTCGGCCGGCGATCGCCCGGCCGTGACGCTTTCCCCACCCGCCCCCTTCCAAGGTGTTCCTGACATGCTCAAGCCCAATCACCCGTTGCGTGGCGCGTCCTGGATGTGGATCAGCCCCGCTGAGTTCCTGCACAACCAGTATGGGCAGTTCCGCAAGGACTTCGACCTCGAAGCCGTGCCGGCCAGGGCGCCGTTCTTCGTCTCGGCGGATCAGAAGTACGTGCTGTACGTCAACGGCAAGTATGTCACGCGCGGGCCGGCGCGGGGGTATCAGGATTCCTGGCCCTATGACGAGGTGGACCTGGCGCGGTACCTGCGCGCGGGGCACAACTGGATCTGCATCCTGGGGTACAACGGGGGCAAGAGCACGTACCAGTACCTGACGCAGTCCTACGCGGGGGTGATCGCCGCGGGCGTGTGGGGGAAGGTCGACGTCAGCACCAACAACACCTGGGCCGGCCGACCCGGCCAGGCTTACAAGCGCGACACCGCCCGCTACAGCGTGCAACTGGACTTCCAGGAGCAGTTCGACGCCCGCGTGGACGACGGCTCGTGGCTGACGGCGGAGAAGCTGCCCGAGGGCTGGAGCAAGAAGCGTTCGCATCGACCCTACGGCGTGATGCCGTGGCATGACATGGAGGAGCGCGGCATCCCGAACCTGGGCGAGGAATGGCTGCCCTACGCGCGGGCCTGCTCGGCGGCGGAGGGGGGCTGCGGAGAGGATTATCAGGGCTGGTACAACATCGCCCACGGCTTCCACCGTGAGCACGACAAGCTCGCGTGGCGCAACGCCTCGCCGGCCCAGGCTGATGGGAAGTGGCTGACCCTGAGCCTTCCGGCGGCGGGGGGCGATCGTCTTGCGGCCGTCACGGCGGACCTGGGCGTGCTGGGGGTGGGGTCGGTGAACGTCGAGATCACCGGCGGGGCCGGCCAGGGCGAGATGGTCGACTTCTACTTCACCGAGGGGCTGCACCCCGACGGTCGGCCGATCGTCACGGCCCCGGGCACGGGCTGCGAGGCGTCGATGTGCAACCGCCTGTACCTGCGGGCGGGGACAACGATCCACGAGTTCTTCCACGTCATGGGGCATCGCTATCTGGTGGCCATCGCCCGCTCGACGCGGCAGCCGCTGACGGTCAAGGTCGCGCTGCGGCACACGGTCTACCCGCTGGACATCAAGGGGCGGTTCGCCTGCGACGACGCGATGCTCAACGACATCTACCGCATCAGCGTCCGGACGCAGCAGGTGTGCGCCCTGGACAGCTACGTCGACACGCCGTGGCGCGAGCAGGCGCAGTGGTGGGGCGACGCCCGCGTGCAGGGTCAGAACACCTTCCACCTCGCCGGCGACGCCCGGCTGGTCGCTCGGGGCATTCGGAGCATCGGGAAGCAGGAAGTTCCCAACGGGCTGACGTACGGCCACGCGCCGACGATGTCGCACCACTGCATTTTGCCGGACTTCTCGCTGATCTGGCTGGTGAGCATCTGGGATTACTACTACCAGACGGGCGACATCAAGCTCTTCAAGGAGCAGTGGCCGCGCGCCCTGCGCGTGCTGGGGTACTTCCGGGGGGAGGGCCGGCAGAAGAGCGGGCTGCTGGGATACGACCCGCGGTACTGGCTGTTCCTGGACTGGACGAATCTGCACAAGGACGGCACGCCGACGCTGCTGAACCTGTGGTACATCTTCGCCCTGGAGAAGCTGATCACCCTGGCGGGGGTGGCGCGGATGGCCAAGGAGAAGAAGCTGCTGACCGGGCTCTACATGGAGCAGAAGAAGCGTGTCCTGTCCAAGCTCTGGAACAATAAGGAAAAGCTCTTCCACGACGGTCTGACGCGCGAGGGCAAGCCGGTGAGCGTCCACTCCGTCCACAATCAGACGCTAGCGATCCTGTGCGGCCTTAGGCCCGAGCATCACGGCACGATGGTCGAGAAGCGTATGCTGCCGTACCTGATGGAGCAGAAGGTCGAGGGCGGGCAGCCGTCGAGCTTCTGGGTGACCTACGTCTACTCGGCCATGCGGCAGCTGGGGTACGGGCGGGAGGTGGTCGAGCACATCCGGCGCAACTGGGCCCCGATGGTGCCCTGGGGCGGCACGTGGGAGGCGTTCCCGAGCTCGGACATCGGCGGCGGCAAGACGCAGGAGGTCGGCAACGGCAGCTGCTCGCACGCGTGGGCGGCGCACCCGATCTACCACCTCGTCGGCACGCTCGGGGGGCTGACGCAGAAGGACGTCGGGTGGAAGCGCGTGACGTTCACGCCCACGCTCGACGTGCCGGGGATCAGCACCGCCGCGGCCACCATCCCCGCGCCGCAGGGCCTGATCGAGTCGAGCTGGACCCGCCAGGGCGGGAAGGTCGAGATCAGCCTCAAGCTCCCGCGCGGCGTGGAGGCCGAGGTGACGTTGCCCGGCCAGAAGCCCACCAAGGTCCGGGGGTCCAAACGCTGGACGGTGACGGCAAGCTGAAGTGGGTATCTGATATCCGTCCGCGCCAGATGGCGATGTCAATCGTGGCGGAGGGCGACGATGGGGTCCTGGCGTGAGGCTTTGACGGCCGGGTAGAGGCCGAAGACGATCCCGACGGCGGCGGCGGCGAGGAAGCTGACGAGGATCGACCAGGTGGTCAGCCTCGGCTCGGCCAGGTCGGCCATGGCCTGGGGGAACCAGTAGCGCATGGCCCGCAGGCCGGGGACGCAGGCGACGCCCAGGGCGACGCCCAGGAGGCCGCCGAGGCCGGAGAGGACCGTCGTCTCGACGAGGAACTGGGCGACGACGTGGCGGCGTGTGGCGCCCAGGGCGCGGCGGATGCCGATCTCGCGGGTGCGTTCGGTGACGGTGGCGAGCATGATGTTCATGATGCCGATGCCGCCGACGAGGAGGCTGATCGAGGCGATGGAGGAGAGCAGGTAGTTGAAGTTCCGCTGGGTGCGTTCGGCCTGGAGGAGGAGCTCGAGGGGCACGACGACCTCGACGTCGTCGCGCGGCTGCTTGGCCAGGGCCAGCACCCTTCGGACGCGTTCGGCCACGGCGGGCACGTGGGACTGGTCGTCGACCTCGAGGATCAGCTCCGAGAGCTCGACCTGCTCGGCCTCGGTGCTGCCGGAGGTGCGGTTGACGTTCATGTCGCTGTACTGGGCCTCGGCCGTGTCCATGGGGATGTAGACGTCGAGCTGCTGGTCGCGGTTGACCAGGGCCGAAGCGCCCCCGCCACGGGCGCCGGCCGGTCCCCCCGAGCCCGTGACGCCGCCGGTCTCGCCGCCCGTCGGGGCCATGACCCCCACGACCCGCAGGGCCACGCCCTGCACGCGGACCGTCTGGCCCAAGGGGTCCTCGAGCGGGAAGAGCCGTTTGGCGATCTCCGCCCCGAGCACGGCCACGGCCTCGCGGTTGTGGTTGTCGATGTCCGTGATGAACCGCCCGCGGGCCACACGCTGCCGCGTGACATCCAACAGCGTCGGCTCGGCGCCGAAGACCGAGGCGGTTGACTGGAGGTTGAGCCGTTCGATGCGGGCGCTGACTTTTTTGAGCGAGATGACCTGGGTGATCTGGCCGACGGTCCGGCGGAGTCGAGCCAGGTCCATCCGGGTCAGGCCGTAGGCGATCATCCAGCTCTGGGAATTGCTGGTGCTGCCAGCCTTCTGCGACTCGGGGGGCTTGGCCGATCGAAGGATGATGTTGCGGGCGCCGAGGTTGGCGATCTCGGCCAGGGCCCGCCGCTTGTTGCCCTCGCCGATGGCGACCATGGCGATGACGGCCGAGACGCCGAAGATGATGCCCAGGACCGTCAGCAGCGACCGCATCTTGTGCAGGCGGAGGTTGGACAGGCCCAGTCGCAATGTCTCGATCAGGAAATTCATGTCGTCCTGTGCCCGGCAGCGTCGTCGGGGAGAGGCGGGAAACGGCGCGAGCTGTGGTATGCTCTGATGCCAACGATTCTACCGTGAGAAGCCCCGCATGGCCCGCATCGAGATCGGCATCGAGACCGAAGGCGCCAACCACTGGACGTACGAGGTCCGGGTGCACGAGGATCGCGCGCTGTACGCCCACCGGGTGACGCTGGGGTGGTCGGACTACGACCTGTGGTCGCACGGTCGGGCGGCGCCGCAGGACGTGGTCAGGGCGGTGTTTGAGTTCTTGCTCAAGCGTGAGCCGGCGTCGAGCATCCTGCCGCGGTTCGATTGCTCGGTGGTGCGGCGGTACTTCCCGGAGGTGGACCGGGAGCTGCCGAAGATGCTGGCGAGTGAGCCGAGGCTGTGATCGCGTCCACGGCCGGCATGCCTACTCGCGGGGGACGACTTCGCGGACGGTCTGGTCGATCGTCGGCAATTCCTCGGGGAGGCTCTTGGCGGACTTGGCGGCGAGGTCCTCGAGCTTGCGGGCCGAGACCAGGACGCGGGAGTTGATCGAGCCCACGTAATCGTTGTAGGCCGTCACGGCCGACCCGAGCTCGCCGCCGAGCTTCTGCATGCGGGTCATGGCCACGACCAGGCGTTCGTGCAATTCCTTGCCCAGCTCGCCGATTCGCTGGGCCTCTTGGGCGATCTTCTCCTCACGCCAGCCGGCGGCCACGGCACGCAGGAGCGCGACCAGCGTGCTGGGCGTGGCGATCACCACGTTTTTCTCCATGGCCTTCTCGAGCAGGTCCGGCCGGGCGCTGACGGCCGCGTGGAGGAAGCTTTCGCCGGGGATGAACAGCACCACGAAGTCGATCGACCGCTCGAACTGCTGGGCGTAGGGCTTCGACGCGAGCTGGCTGACCTTGGCCTCGATCTGCTGCACGTGGCGTTTGAGGTGCTGCTCCTGTTCCGTGGGGTCGGTGCACTCGAGCGCGCTGAGGTACGCGTCCAGAGGCGTCTTGGCGTCGACGACGATCGTTCGGTCGGCGGGCAGGCGGACGATCATGTCCGGGCGCAGGGCGTTGTCCGCGCCGTCGGTGGTGGTGAACTGCTCCTGGAAGTCGCAGTACGGGACCATGCCCGCCAGCTCGGCCACGCGCTTGAGCTGCATCTCGCCCCAGCGGCCGCGCACGTCGGGGCGGCGCAGGGCCTGGACGAGGTTGGCGGTCTCCTGCTTGAGGCGACGTTGGTCCTCGGTCATGGCGCCGAGTTGCTGTTTTAGGCCGGCGTAGGCCTCGGTGCGGTGCTGCTCGAGTTCCTTGACGTTCTGGTCGAAGCTCTGGAGCTTCTCGGTCAGGGGTTTGACCAGCGTCTCGACGGCGGTCTTGCGGGCGTCGAGGTCCTTGTTGGCCTCGCCGAGGACGCCCTTGAACTTCTCCTGGGCCAGTTGGAGAAACTGCTCGTTCGAGGCCTTGAGCGCGTCGCCGGCCAGGGTGCTGAACGTCTCGCGGAGCTGCTGCTGGGTCTGCTGGAAATGGCGTTCGAGGTAGTCCTGCTTGTCCTTGGCGGCTGACACCTGGACGCGTAGGCCGACGATCTCCGCGTCGCGCGTCTGGACGGCCTGTTCGGCCTCGTGCAGTTGTCGGTTCAGGTCGCTGGCGCGGCCTCGTTCACGCCAGGCCCAGAGGCCCAGGCCGACGCAGGCGGATCCAAGCAGCACGAGCAACAACGTAGTGATGGACATGACGCCGATTGTAGCTCGACGGCAGGTCCGTCGCGAAAAATCAGTGGCTTTTGAGTGTGCCGAATTCGCCCTTGTCTCGGCCGGGGGATCGCCATCATCGGCATGAAGGCGCCGTCAGGCCTGGAGGTCGAGGTGCTTGTAGAGCGGGTCCTGGGCCGGCTGCTTGTCGCCCGTGGGCATGAGCCGCTGGGTGCTCTCGAGGAGCTGTGCGATGACGGCTGGGTCGGGCGCGGGCGGGCCGAGGATCTCGGCGGGGGGCTGCGAGGATGAGCCGTCGTCCGCCGGGTTGTCTGGGGACGACTCCTGACGGAGGAATTGGTCCTGGCTCTGCCGGCCATGCTGCTGGGGGGTCTGGCTGTCGATGCGGATCTGGTCGACGGAGTCCTCGTCGCCCTCTTCGAGCGACTGCATGTGAGACTCGATCATCTGGCGGATGCGCTTGGCGTCGGCGGCCTGGCGGGTTTGGGTGTGGCCCAGCTCGCGCCCGACCTGCTGGGCTTGCAGGGGCGTCGAGGCCAGACTCGCGGCCAAGGGTGAGCCGAATTGGGTCATGGCGGTTCACCGGCGGGGATACACCGGTCCTACTGTGCTTGTATCGACCAAACGCGCGGGACAGGGCGAACTTTTGGGCACACAACCACCTATTCTTCACACATTTATACGGAATATTCGTCATCAATCGCCGCGTATGTCACCGCCTCGGATCGTCTTTATCTCTGCCCCCAACACCTTTTAGCCAGGATTTTTGGCCTCGGGTAAAAAAACACGGATCACGGGTCTATCATCCAGTGTCATTTCGATCGGGTCTGAGGTTCCTTCTGAAGGAGGTTCGCATGGATCTGGCGGAGCGCGGCCGGTCAAGGATCTACGACGGGCAGATCGACGAACTGATGGCTGACACCGGCCGGCACGATCGGCTGATCATCGTGCCCGACGGCCGGCCCTCGAGCCAGCCCGACGCCTCGCCGCGGATGCGCATCATGTGGGGGCAGTACCTGCTGGATGACCTGATCGCCGGGCGGTATCGGTCGCTGGTCTGCGCGGTCAACGCCACGGACAACAGCCGGGGGATCGTCGGGCACATCGCCACGATTTTGCCCACGAGCCAGTGGACGGCCGCGAGCATCACGGAGTATGCCGGGCGGTTCGCTGATCGGGGGCGGTTCAGCGTGCTGAAGTTCGACCTCGACAGCCTGGAGATCCTGGCGCTGTTGCGTCCGCCGGGGGCGGATCACCTCTCGCTGGACCAGGTCGCGGCGGGGTTCACGATCGTCAGCGAGATGATCCGGCGCAAGCCCCAGCGACTGCCGGTGGCGTCGGTGAGCTTCCTGGGGGCTCGTGAGAACCAGCTCCGCGACGAGACGGGGCAGGAGCCGAGTTTCGAGACGGTGCTGCGGATCATGCACGAGTCGGGCTTCACCGGCGACGTGTACCCGGCGCCGTGGATGTGGAACTGCGCCCCGACGGCGGTGTACGCGAGGTACCCGTTCCCGGATTCCGTGCAGCGGCTGCGCGAGGGCGGGTTCTGAGCGGGTTTTTGAAGTCTAAGAATCACTTGTTGAAGTAGCGGCCCCAGATCGTGCCGAGACGTTCGATCTCGGCGGGGTCGATCTTGTCGCGCTGGGACCAGATGGCCATCTTGAGCGAGTCGTGGGCGGGGCTGGGATGGGCTTCGAGCGTGGAGACATCGCTGAGGGCCTGGCGGATCAGGGCGATGCCGGCGTCGGAGGCCTGTTTGAGGTTTCCCAGGATCTCGGCGAGGAGTTGCTGATCGGATTCGCCCTTGTTGCGGGGGCGCCAGCAGTCGTAGTCGGTGGGGAGGGCGATCAGCGCATAAGCCATCTCGGCCTCGCGGGCGAGCTTGGCCTCGGGCATGGCGGTCATGCCGATGAGGTCGCCGCCCCAGGCGCGGTGCATCATGCTCTCGGCGCGGGTGGAGAAGGCGGGGCCCTCCATGCAGACGTAGGTGCCTTTGGCGTGGACCTTGCCCCTGAAGTCTCCGCCCGCGGCGGGGGAGAGTTTAGCGGCGGCGGTGATGAGCCAGTGGCGCGTGACGGGGCAGAAGGGCTCAGCGAACTCCACGTGCACGGCCGCCTTCTCGAAGAACGTGCCGGCGCGGCGGTGGGTCTTGTCGATGATCTGGTCGGCGATGACCAGGTCGCCCGGGGCGATCTCCTGGCGGAGCGAGCCGGTGGCGCCGGAGGCGATGACGTGCGTCACGCCCAGGGCCTTGAGGGCGAAGATGTTGGCTCGGAATGGGACGAAGCTCGGGGGGTAGACGTGGCCCGGGCCGTGGCGTTGGAGGATGGCGATGTCGACGCCCTGCCAGCGGGTCTGGACGATGGGCGAACTCGGCGGGCCGAAGGGGGTCTGGACGTGAGCGAGTTTGCCCTCCTGGCCGCCGAGGGCGTCGCCTAGACCCGTGCCGCCGATGATGCCGATCTTGAGGTTGGCCACGATGTCGCTCCATGAACAGCAGGTCTTGGAAATCAGGCGGGTAATATAACCTGGGGGCCTGCGCCGGGGCACTCGCTCTTCCGCGCCGCCTTAAATAACTGCACCCATGGCTTGCCCAGCATCTTGTGCTGTAGTCGGAACAAGCAGGACCTTGCGCAGGCCAACGGCGCGTTGTCGGCTTGCCCGTATCGCGCGTCTATGGTATTTTTTGGCATCGTAGCTTCTTGTATGGACACAGCCTGTCGCGGGAGATCGATGCTACTTCCCCCTGCGGCCTACGGCCGTTGACCCTCTGTTTTCCTGGCCCACGCCTCTGCGCCCCCGGTTTCTCCAGGACTTGCTTTGCCCGGATGATCGTCCGTCATCCAGAATAAACCCCCTACCACCTGGGAGCCGTCGATGAACGTCATCGTGCTTAACGGAGCGTCCGGTGTCGGCAAGACCACGGTCTTGCGACGCATTCTTGCGAGGTTACCCGGCCGTGGAGCGATCCTGGACGGCGACGATGTGAGCCGAGTCCATCCCTTCGAGTGTTCCACCGACTGGTTGAATTTAGTCCAGGACAATCTTCTGTGCTGTGCGGAAAACCTGATGCGATTCGGTGTGTCATACCTGGTCATTGGCTTTGTGCTTCCCTCCAGGGAGAGGGTCGATCGTCTGAACCGCGTGTTCAGGGATAAAGGGCTGAGCCTGCGCTGGGTGGGCTTGGTGGCCAGCGATAGCTGTCTGCAGAACCGACTCAAGGAACGAGGTGTGGTGGCTGAGGGGATCTTCAGCACGGCGAGGGAATTCAATGACGCCATCAAGAGTTTTACCGACCATCTTCAGGTCGACACTTCCGGGTTGAGCCCCGAAGCCGTGGCGGAGCGCGTCTTGTCATTGGCGCTTAGATAGACAGACAACGAATCAAACCGCAAAGATAGACCTGCCTGGCTCTTTGAACCTCCGCGTTCACGAAGAGAGGATGAAGAGATGCCCCATGAATGGCTGCCCACCTTATTCTCCACCCCTCATCCTGATGGATTGGCAGAAAAAGTGCTGCCTGACTATCCGCTGTCGCGGCCCGTTCGTTGTGAGTTGTATCGGTCAGGACGCAACGACCACTATCGCGTCCATGCGGGAGACAAGGTGTACTACGCGAAGGTGCCGGGTGTCACTCACCATTGGAGAAGCCAGGACGAGTGGGCCGCGCGATTGGTTTCCGAGATGGTCTTGCTCGAGCGTCTGCACGATCAGGGCATTCTGGTACCTGAGCCGGTGCGCCGCCACGACGGGAAATACCTGACGATGGTCAACGCTCCGGAGGGAGTGCGCTACTTCATGCTGTTTCATGGTGTCCAGGGCCAGCCACTGGGTGACGCGGTCAGCCTGGAGCAGGTGCGTGATGTAGCCACGTTGGCCGCACGCTTGCACGGCTGTATGGACCTCCTGCCCGACGATTTCACAGCGGTCCAGTGGGATCTGCACTGGCTCATCGACGCATCGCTGGCAAACCTGGAGCCGTTGATGCAGCACAGCAAGGCAGACTGGACGTGTGTGCAGGACCTCGGCAAGGCGATCACGGACTGGATCAGGTCCGCGCTGCCGCAACACAAGCCCGAATACGGGGTCATCCACGGTGACTTTCACCAGGACAATATCCTCTGCAGCGCGACCGGGCTATCTCTGCTCGACTTCGAATCCTTCGGGCACGGCTGGCGAGTGTGGGAGATCGCCTATTATCTGTCCGGCAACTTTTCGAGCTGGATATTCGAGCCCCAAATGGAAGCGGAGCGACTGCAGCGGCGGAACGCGTTCCTGGACGCGTACACCGTTGAACGCGGGCTGAGTGAGGCTGAGATCGCCTCAATCCCCGTCTTTGGGACGGCACGCGTGCTGTTGGCCATTGGGCGCCTTGCCACGCTCAACGCGCGCCTCGCCGGCCAGATAGCCAACGAGCAGGAACGGGTAGACAGATGGATGAGTTTTCTGCGGGCGTGGGTCGCGTACCATAAGCCGCTGCAATAAAGGCACTGGGTTTCCCTGGCTTACGGCTTTTTTACGTGAAGATTGACTTTCTGACGATCTATAAGGTAAACTTGTATGGCTATGTCTTGCCGTCTCACCCCATCTTCGTCTCGACTTACCTCCGCGCGGGCTGCTGTGCCGGCGACGGTCGCTGTTAGCTGAGCGGAGGACCCGCGATCTTGGACCGTGTTCCAGGCCCAGGCCGATGCGTGACCTATCCGGGCCGGAACGTTTCACCCGATATCATTCAACCTTGGACCACGACGACGGCATGCCCTTATGCATGACGTTCATCGCTCCCGCCGGGATGCACTATCGCCCCGGCTGATTCAGGAAAAGGCATTCCCATGAGCGCTTCAACGACCACTACCACCGGGGCCGGCCGCAGTCCGGCGGCCCTGGGCACCCCCACGAGCCAGTACATCGGCATGACCGGGGCGCAGGTCTTCCACGACATGATGCGGCAGCACGGGGTCAAGCACATCTTCGGCTACCCCGGCGGGGCGATCCTGCCGGTGTTCGACGCGATCTATGAGTCGCCGCACTTCCAGTTCATCCTCACCCGCCACGAGCAGGGCGCCGGGCACATGGCCGAGGGGTATGCCCGGGCGTCGGGGAAGGTCGGCGTGGTGCTGGTGACCTCCGGGCCGGGGGCGACGAACACCGTCACGCCCCTGCAGGACGCGCTGATGGACGGCACGCCGATCATCGTCTTCTGCGGGCAGGTGGCGACGAGCGCCATCGGGACCGACGCCTTCCAGGAGGCGGACGTGACGGGGATCACACGGCCGTGCACGAAGTGGAACGTGCTGGTCAAGGACGTGCGCGATCTGCCTCGCCGGATCAATGAGGCCTTCCACATCGCCACGACGGGCCGGCCCGGGCCGGTGGTGGTGGACATGCCCAAGGACATGACGGCCTCGGTCCTGCGTGAGGCGGTGATCGACCAGCCGCACCTGCCGGGGTACGACATCCGCGAACAGGGAACGTCCAGCGAGATCCACCGGGCGGCGGAGATGATCAACCGGGCGGAGCGGCCGGTGCTGTACGTGGGGCAGGGCGTGATCCTGGCCGGGGCGGTGGACGCGCTGCGCCGTTGTGCGGCCGAGGCCAACATCCCCGTGACCACGACGCTGCTGGGATTAGGCGCGTTCGACGAGACGTCGCCGCTGTCGCTGCACATGCTGGGGATGCACGGCTCGGCGTACTCCAACTGGGCGATGGATCAGGCTGACTGCATCATCGCCGTGGGGGCCCGCTTCGACGACCGCGTGACGGGCAATCCGAAGAAGTTCGCCAAGGGCGCCCGGGAGGCTGAGCGTCTGGGCACGGGCGGGATCATCCATTTCGACATCTCGCCCGAGCAGATCAACAAGGCGGTGGGCGTGACGCTGGGCATCGAGGGCGACGCGCGGAAGAACCTGGAATTGCTGCTGCCGCTGCTCGAGCATCGGCCCCGGAAGGAATGGCTGGAAAGAATCGCGGGCTGGAAGGCCAAGCACCCGTTCCGGTACAAGGACGACGCGAGGGAATTCCACCTCAAGCCGCAGGCGGTGATCGAGGAGCTCTATCGCCAGACGCGGGGCGAGGCGCTGATCACCACCGGGGTGGGTCAGCACCAGATGTGGGCGGCGCAGTTCTACCGCTTCCGGTACCCGCGTCAGTGGGTGACGTCCGGCGGGTTAGGCACGATGGGCTACGGCGTGCCGGCGTCGATCGGCGCCAAGCTGGCCCGGCCGGACATGCCGGTGATCAACATCGACGGCGACGGGTCGTTCTGCATGACGGCCATGGAGATGACCACGGCGGCGCAGTACGGGATCAAGGCCAAGACCATCATCCTCAACA
>JADZET010000011.1 GCA_020850375.1 Phycisphaeraceae bacterium
CACCAGGTTGCTGCCCTTGGCGGTCTCGCTGGCGTTGGTGAACTGGGGGATGACGATGGCAGCCAGGATGCCAAGGATCACCACGACGATCAAAATTTCGATCAACGTAAAGCCGCTCTTCCGCCGAATCATGTGAATTCTCCCTATTGCTTGTGGCCAACCAACCCTTGAAAGTTCCTCGCGTGTCACGCGACCTCGCGACGCTTTCGTGTTCACTCGGGAAGGCTCGGCGGCGATCCGATCCATCGGATTCTCCCCGCCCGTGTGGAACCTCCCCACCCACTATGTTTCGTCAATCGCCCAGACCCACTTAAGCCCATGATGCCGCCTCTAGGGCCTAAAAAATCCGGGCAATCCGGGTTAAATGAACGATTCACCTGCCTGACATGCAACAGGCATGATCGCCCGGCTTATCGGCCGATGCGACGAGTTCTTACCCAGATGGAATAGATGGACCGGATTGAAATCAGAGCCGGGCTCTGTGAGCCCGGACCGGCCTCGCAGAGGCCGGCTCGGACATGCCCCATCAATCCCGGATCTCCCCTAGCTCAGCAGCCGCTCAAGATCATCCCGGCTCAGGTGCCTCAGGATGTTCTCCGGGCTGCTGACGATCGCCGCGGCGATCTCCTTCTTGCGGGCCTGGAGCTCCTGGATCCGCTGCTCAACCGTGTCCTGGCAGACCAGCCGATACGCGAACACCGGCCGAGTCTGGCCGATGCGGTGGGCCCGGTCGATCGCCTGCTGCTCCACCGCCGGGTTCCACCAGGGGTCGAGCAGGAACACGTAGTCCGCCGCCGTGAGGTTCAGACCCAGCCCGCCGGCCTTGAGGCTCACCAGGAACAGCGGGCACTGCGGGTCGTTCTGGAACCGCCGGACGTGCTCCTCGCGGTCGCGCGTCTTGCCGTCGAGGTATTCATACACCAGCCCCCGCTCCTCAAGCTTGGGCCGCACCAAGGCCAGCAGCGAAGTGAACTGGCTGAAGACCAGCGCCTTGTGCCCCTCCTCGACGAGCTCCTCGACCTGCTCGAGCAGCACGTCGAGCTTGGCGCTCGGCACGTCCGCCCGCGAAGGATCAATCAACGCCGGATGGCACGCCGCCTGCCGCAAGCGCAAAAGCGCCTCGAGAACAAGCATGGCGCCCCCGCCCCCGGAAGTGGACCCCGGTTGTCCCCCATGGGCCGTGTCATCGCCCTCCGAAAGCCCATGCCCTCCGGGCATGGGGATATCTCCCCCCGACCGCCCCTTGCCGTTGCCGCCGCGCAGCAGCACGTGCCGATAGTGATCGCGGAGCTGGTCGTAGATCTGCCGCTGGGCCGGGTCCATCTCGCAGACGATCGTCTGCTCGGTCTTCTCGGGCAGTTCACTCAGGACCTGCTTCTTGGTGCGGCGCAGGATGAACGGCCGCAGAGCCTTGCCGGCCTGCCAGGCGATGCGGACCTGCTGGTTCTTGAGCCGGCCGCGCTCCTGCTCGTCCTCGACGGCGGCCTCGGCGGCGTCGGGCTGATCCTCGGGCTTAACCTCCGGGGGACGCAGGGCAGGGCTCGTGCCGCCGCGCATCAGCTCCGCGAACCGCGTGCTCGAGCCGAGGATGCCGGGGTTGAGGAACTCGAAGATCGACCACAGGTCGCCCAGGTGGTTCTCGACCGGCGTGCCCGTCAGCGCCAGCCGATGGCCGGACTGGATCACCCGCGCCGCCTTGGCGCCCTGCGAGTGCGGGTTCTTGATCGCCTGGGCCTCGTCGAGCACGACATACTCGAAGGCCGTCCCGCGCAGCTCCGCCGCGTCGCGCCGCAACAGGCCGTAGCTGGTGACGATCACGTCGTGCCGGTCGAACGCCTCGCGCAGGCTGTGCCGGTCCGTGCCGGCGTAGGCCTGCACGCGCAGGTTCGGCGTGAACCGCTTGGCCTCATCGACCCAGTTGAACACCACCGAGCGCGGCGCCACGACCAGCGTCGGCCGATGATCCCCCCCGGAAGCACCGCCCCCGGAAGATGCGTCCCCACCATCGCGCAACCTGCCGTACCAGCCGTCGAGCATGGCCAGCACCTGCACGGTCTTGCCCAGGCCCATGTCGTCGGCCAGGATGCCCCCCAGGCCGAACCGCCGCAGGAACGCCAGCCAGCCCAGGCCCTCCTTCTGGTACGCTCGCAGCTCGCCCTCGAACGTCCCGGCCGGCGACAGCGGCTCGATGCGGTCGAACTGCCCGAGCTCCTTGCGGATCTCGCTGAACTTGCCGTCGACGTCCACCGTCGGCTGGCTGGCCAGCAGCGCGTCGAGCAGGGCCGCCTGGCTGCTCTTGAATCGCAGGTGATCGCCCGCCAGCTTGCCCAGGCTCGTCAGCAGCTCGTGCCCGCTGAGCCACTCCTGCGGCAGCGCGCCCAGGGTGCCGTCGCTGAGCGTGATGAACTGCCTGCCCGACCCCGCCGCGGCGAGGACGGCCGGCAGCGAGATCGTCTCCCGCCCCTCAGCCGTCGCGTAGTTCAGCTCGCCGCGCAGCTCGAACCAGTCGATCCCGCTGGTGATCGAGAACCGCGGCGCCGAGGCCCGGCGGATGACCCGCTGCTCGGCCATGACCGTCCAGCCCCGCGTCAGCAAGGCCTCGACCGCGTCGGCCACCGCCGCCGAGGCCAGCGTGAGCATCTCCGGCGTGGCGTCTCCCGCGGTGAACCCCAGGTCCAGCAGCTCGGCCAGCGCCTTGTGCTCGAAGGCCGTGTCCCGCCGCACGGGCCGACGTGCGCCGTTGGGCTCAGCCGCCGGGACCTCCCGCGATTCACCCTTCGGCGTGGACTCGGCCGGCAGCTCGGCGGTGAGATACTTGCCCGTCGTGCCCGGCTTGACCCGCTGGCCGCCGTAGGCGAACCAGACACGCGCCCCGACCTGCTTGCGACCCGCCTCGCCCGTCCCCACCGACTCGCCATCGCTCAGCCCCACCAATTCCAGGTGCGCCTCGGGCTGAACCGTCACCGGCTCGGGCGCCAGCTCGGCCGGCATGTCCAGCTCGGGCAGGTTCGGCAAGAGGTACAAATGCTCGAGGAATTTCGGGATCTCCGCCCGCGGCACCACGAGCCTGTCCCCGCCCATCGCGTGATCGTCGCGGAACTGACTGGCCCAGCGCAGCGCCCCGCCGTCCTCGACGGCGCCAGCCTCCGCGGTCATCCCAGCCCCTCGGCTCCCGCCGGCACGATAGATCGCCAGCCCATCCACCCCACCGAGCAGCACCGCCGGCTCGTGCACCCCGATGATCCGGTCCGTCCGGGGGCGGCGGATCTGGAGCGTCAGCACCAGGCTCCCCCCCTCCATCCGCCCGCGCAGCCACAGGGTCCAAGGATCGTCGTCCTCCCAGCGGATGGGCCAGGCGTCCAGGCCATGCTCGAGCCAGCACCGGCCGGTCTCGATCATCCGCCGCAGCATCTGCCGCTGCGCCCCGACCGGCAGGCGATACGCCGACGGGCCACGCTCGCGCATCGTGGGCCGATCGTACTCGCTCGTCCCCACACGCTGGGCGCCGAGGATCATCCCGCAGAGCTCGCGGTCGATCTCCTGGGCCAGGTCCGTCACCCGGTCCACGGCCAGCCTCAGGCTGCGCGTCCGCCGCCCGCCGCGGAGCGACGGGTCGTCCTGACGCAGGTCGACCACCAGCCCGCCGTGCTCCCGGCAGAGGTCCGGGCTGACCACGTAGTGCACCACCCTGTGCTTGGGCAGGATCGGCCTCGGCTCGGCCAGCGAGGCCATCGTCGGCCGCAGAAGGTTCAGTTGATCCAGCCAGCCGGGCTGACGACGCGTGGGGACCCCCACCGGCTCGCCGTTGCCCTCGCGCTTGCGCGCCTTGGGCCAGCGCGGCCGACCGGTGGCGTCAGCGACCAGCCCGTTGACCGCCGTCGGAGCCTCCTCGTCCGGCGCCTCGAGCGGACCATTCTCCTGCACGTCCAGCAGCGTGGCCCACGCGTGCTCGCAGTAGGCGTCGCCCTCACCGTTGAGGCAACTGCACCGCACACGCGACGGGCCCTGGTCCAGGCGGACCTGCACCACGCAGACGCCCTCGCCGTCGCGGACCTCGGCCCGGACGTACTCACCGTCCTGGGGCGGGATCTGCTCGACCCGGCCGTCAAGGAAAAAGGCTCGTCCCCTCATCCGGACGTCGCCCAGGAAATAGCCCGACCAGATTTGCGGCAGCGTCATCGTGAAGCCGGTCCCTCCCATGCGCAGGCCGAAACCTTAAGCATACGCCCCCCCGGCCTCATGGCAAGCCGGGGGGTTGCTTTTTTCGCGAACGCTTCATTTCGAGCGTCTCTGCCGGACGATCAAAGACTCGAACGGATGCAGACGCAGCCTGTAGTTACAATCTCGTCGTCAATCGTCCCCCATGATCCCCGCATGACACCCAATGAACTGCTGCCGACGGTCCTGATCCTGCTGCCCCTGGTGCTCGCGGCGGCGCTGGTCATCTACCACAAGCGATGGCTGACGGCCGACGCCCTGGCCTCCGCGCCGAATCGCCCGCTGGGCCTGGGCTGGGTGGACCTGCTGGTGGTGATGCTGATCATGGCCCTCTGCCAGCAGGTCGCGCCAACGCTGCTCGAGCACCTCGGCATTGATCTGCCCGCCACACCCGAGCAGGCCGCCGAGTTGGGGCCCCGCCAGATCGCCGTGCAGATGCTGCTCAGCCAGGGCCTGATGCAGCTGCCGGCCGTGCTCTACATCCTCGCCCGGCTGGCGACCGGCCGAAGCCTCGCCACGCTCGGACTGCACCGCGGGCCGTGGACACGTCAACTCCGCCGCGCGGGCGTCGCCCTGGCGCTGATGCTGCCGATGGTGCTGGCCGTCAATGTCCTGGTCGCCGCGCTGGCCACCCGGCTTGGCAATCCCCCGCCGGACCTCAATCACCAGATGCTCGACGCCCTGGGTCGCACCGATTCGCCCGCGACGCTGGTCCTGATCGGCCTATCGGCCGTGATCCTCGCTCCCGTGCTCGAGGAGATGATCTTCCGCGGGCTGATGCAGACGGTCCTCGCCGCGGTGCTCGGACGCGAACACCGCCGGCTGATCGTGGTCTTGGCGTCGATCCTCTTCGCGGTGATCCACCTTGGGATGGTCACCTGGCACGGCCTGCCGGGGCTCCTGGTCATCGGCCTGGCGCTGGGCTGGCTCTACGAGCGCACCGGCAGCCTCACGCCCCCGATCCTGCTGCACGCCGGCTTCAACGCCGCGAACATCGCGCTGGCCTTGATCACAAGACCGCCCGGCGTGTGATCGCACGAGATCGCTTCATCCTCGCTCACGCACGATTTCTAAAAAAACAGCACCGCGGCATGACCCCGCGCGTGCATGGCGCTATCATCACAGGGGAATCCACGCTACGACCCCGAATCGCCGCGAACACGCGGCAGGAGGCGCGTCATGCTTCGATGGGCGCTCACCTTTCTGGTCGTCGCGCTGATCGCCGCCGTTCTGGGCTTCGGCGCACTGGCGGGCACGGCCATGGACATTGCCCGCATCCTCTTTGTCGTGTTCATCGTGCTGTTCCTCATCAGCCTCATCGCTCACCTGTTCACGGGCAGGCAGCCACCGACGCCGCCGGTCTGAGCGACCGACACGTCGCTCACCGGCCCACACCCGTCAGACAAGGAGTGTCCCCATGCACAAGCTCCAGCGATTCGGACTGGCCTCGCTCCTCCTGGCCGCGCTCATCCTGGCCGGATGCCACACCACCGAGGGCGCCGGCAAGGACATCGAGGACGCGGGCGAGGCCATCCAGGACGCGGCCGATTGATCGTCCGCGGGCATTCCGATGCAGCCCATGACGCCCCGGACCTACTCCATTAGAAAGGGGATGACATGACCACCCACACGGACTTTCCTCAGACCGACGGCATCCACCAGGACCTCGACGCCATCAAGCAGGACCTGATGAGCCTTCGTTCGAACCTATCGGACATCCTTTCGGACTTCATGAACTACGGCAAGAACCAGGCCGGCGAGGCCCGCGACAAGCTCGAGTCGACGCTCCAGGAGCGTCTGACCCAATTCAAGGAGAAGGCCGGCGAATTCCGCCGGCAGGGCTCGGACACGGTCGAACGCGTGGGCAAGCAGATCGAGCACCGGCCATGGACCGCCGTGGGAGTGGCCGCGGGCTTCGGCCTGCTCCTGGGCGCCCTGATGGCCCGAAGGTAACCCATGGGCGCCATCACCCGTTGGATCCTCAAGCTCACGGACCTGGCCGAAGCCGAAGGTCGTCTGTTCCGCTGGCATGCGTTGCGCCTGGGCATGGCGCTGACGGTCATGCTCGGCGGGGTCCTGCTGGTCGTCGGCGGGATCGCCTGCGCCGCGGCGGCCACGATCGTCTGGCTCAGCCGGAGCATCGGTCAGGTCGGCGCCCTCTTCATCGCCGCCCTCGGCCTGCTGATCCTCGGAGGCGTTCTGGCATGGAGCGCGCGTCAATTCGCCGAATGATCTCGCCCCCCGAGCAACTGCGCCGGGCAAAGCTGGCGCTGATGTCCGGGTCTCCTCCGACACACGTCGGACAGAAGGATTCCGGCCCGACCTGTCCCTGCTGGCTCGGCGTCATCGGCCTCGCGGCCGTCGGCCTGGCGATGATCCGCTGGCCCCGGCTGCGGCGAGCGGTCTGGCCCTGGATGGTGCGATGCGCCTGGAGCCGACTGGGGGCGAACATGCCCCGCATCGGCACGTCCTCTACAATGGTCGCCGGACCATGAACCCGGCCACGCACTCGTCATCCTCCATCACGGTCAACATCGCCTGGATCGGCAACGCCACGCAGGGCCACTTGCGCCTGCTCGACCAGACACTGTTGCCGACGCGCGTCGAATACATCGACTGCCGCGACGTTCAGACCGTCTGGCAGGCCATCCGCACCCTGGCCGTGCGCGGCGCCCCGGCCATCGGCGTCGCGGCGGCCTACGCCTGCGTCCTGCCCGTGCAGAAACCCGCCGACGCCTCGGAATCCGAGCGCCAGGCCGCACTCAAGGAAGCGGCCGACTGCCTCGCCACCAGCCGCCCCACGGCCGTCAACCTCTTCTGGGCCCTGGACCAGATGCGAGCCGTCAAGCCCTGCACCCCCGGAAGATTGCTCGAACGCGCCCTGGAGATCCACGAAGAGGACCGGGCGATGTGCCTGGCCATCGGCCGCCACGGCCTCGAACGTTTCCGCAAGATCACCCCACGAGGCAAGCCCGCCAAACTCCCCCAATCGCTCGGCGTCCTGACCCACTGCAACGCCGGCGCCCTGGCCACCGGCGGCGTCGGCACGGCCACCGCCCCGATCTACCTCGCCCGCCAGCAAAACCTGCCCCTGGCCGTCTACGCGGATGAAACTCGCCCGCTGCTCCAGGGTGCGCGTCTGACCGCCTACGAGCTGGCTTCCGCGGGCGTGGACGTGACGCTGATCTGCGACGACATGGCCGGCCAGGTCATGCGCGAGGGCCGCGTCGACCTGATCATCACCGGGGCCGACCGCATCGCGGCCAACGGTGATGCGGCGAACAAGATCGGCACCTACAGCCTGGCTGTCATGGCCCGACATCACGGCATCCCGTTCTTCGTCGCCGCGCCGTCGTCGACGTTTGATCTGTCCATCCCCGACGGCAGCGTCATCCCCATCGAACAGCGTGCCGACACCGAGATCACCGAGGGTTTCGGCCGCCGAACCGCCCCGTCTGAGATCAAGACCTACAACCCCGCCTTCGACGTCACGCCGCATGACCTGATCACCGCCATCATCACCGAGCGAGGCATCATCGAGCCGGTGAATGCGGGCGCCGTCGCCGCGATGATGTCGCGTGATTAGACCTTGAGATCCACTTTCTGTGTGAGCCTGCCGCGATACCGCTGGCGGATGGGCTCGACCACCTGCTGGATGAATTCCTCGACCTGCTTCGGCGCCCGGCCGACGAACTCGCCCTGCGTCATCGCCGCCCCCAGGTCCACGCCGGCGAAGACCTTCTCCCTACCCAGCCGTTCGAGCAGGTCGTTCTCCGCCCCCTCTTCCTTGACGCGTTGAGCCGCCGCCTGGGCATGCCGACGGATCAACTCGTGCACTTCCTGACGGTCCGCCCCGCGGGCCACCGCCGCCATCATGAGGTTCTCGCTGGCCATGAAGGGCAGCTCCGCCGCCAGGTTCGCCGCGATCCGTTTGGGGTAGACGACCAACCCGCTGGTGACGTTGATCAGGATGTCCAGCGCCCCATCCAGGGCCAGGAACGGCTCGGGCAGCGTCAGCCGGCGCGTGCTCGAATCGTCGAGCGTGCGCTCCATCCACTGCTCCGCCGCCGTGACGAAGGGCGTCTGCGTCAGGCCGATGACGAACCGGCAGAGCCCGCAGATCCGCTCGCATCGCATCGGGTTGCGCTTGTAGGGCATGGCCGACGAGCCGATCTGGTCAGCCTCGAAGGGCTCCTCGACCTCCTTGCGATGGGCCAGCAGGCGAACGTCCGTGGCGAACTTCGCCGCCGCCGCCGCCACCGCCGCCAGGCTCGACGTGACCAGACCATCGACCACGCGCGGGTAGGTCTGGCTGGTGATCATGTGCACCCGATCGGCCGGCCAGTTGAGCTTGCCCGCGATCAGCTGGTCAAGCTCCAGGCACTTGCGATGCGCCTCGGGCGTCTCCCCACCGAAGAGCGACAGGAACGACGCCTGCGTGCCCGTCGTCCCCTTGGCCCCGCGCAGCCGCAGCGTGCCCAGGCGATACTCAATCTCCTCCAATCCCAGCGAAAGGTCATACGCCCACTGCGCCGCCCTTCGCCCCACCGTCGTCGGTTGCGCCGGCTGAAGGTGCGTGAACGCCAGCGTGGCCAGATCCCGCCGCTCCCAGGCGAACTTGGCCAACTGATCGATTCCCGACGCCAGCTTGGCCGCGATCAGCTCCAGCGCGTCGCGGATCTGGAGCATCTCCGTGTTGCAGTTGACGTACTGGCTCGTCGCCCCGAGGTGGATGATCGGCTTGGCGCCCGGGGCCTGCTCGCCCAGGGCGTGGACATGCGCCATCACGTCGTGCCGGAGCTTCTTTTCGAACTCCGCCGCCCGCTCGTAGTTCACGTCGTCTAAATGAGCCCGCAGCTGAGCGATCTGCTCATCCGTGATCGGCAGCCCCAGTTCCTTCTCCGCCTCGGCCAGGGCCAGCCAGAGCCGTCGCCAGGTGGAGAACTTGCGCTGGGGCGACCAGATCGCCTGCATGGCGGCCGATGCGTTTCGCTCACTTAACGCGCTGTGGTACGCAAGGGGGTCGAGCATGGCTTTTTCCGTGATGGAACCACCCGACGAGCGTTGACCGCCGGGCGAACGAGGGTCATAGTAGCACTCGGCCGACCGGAATGCCCCTCGGCCTTATTCCATGGACAAACCTTCCCCCGACGCCGCGCCGCTGCAGACCCCGGAAAAGCCGGAGCGCCCCGACTATCCGGGGGCGCTTCCGGGGGTCGGTGCGCTTCCGGGGGTGGGGGCGACGCCTGGCGGGATCAGCCAGCTCGAGGACCGCATCCGCGGCGGCGACCGCGCCGCCCTGGCCCAGGCCCTCGAGCAGCAGCAGCGCCGCCTCTACAACCTGGTCCTGCGCATGGTCGGCCACCGTGACGACGCCGCCGAGGTCGCCCAGGAGGCCATGCTCAAGATTGTCCAGCACATCCACGACTTCAAGGGCCGGTCCAGCCTGGGCACGTGGATGACTCGCATCGCGATGAATCTGGCCCTGACGTTCCTCCGCAAGCGGGCCCGCCGGCAGACCGTCAGCCTCGACGCCCCTCTGGCCCAGGCCGGTGCGGGCGAGTCGGCATCGAACCTGAGTCTTCGCGACCAACTGGCCGATTTCCGGGAACCGCCGCCCGGCCACAGCGTCGAAATGGATGAGCTGCGCCGCCAGCTCTGGGCCGGCCTGCAGGGCCTGGAGGACGAGGCCCGGGCTGTCCTGGTCCTGCGAGACGTGGGGCAGATGGACTACCCGCAGATCGCCGAGGTCCTGGGCATCCCCCTGGGGACCGTGAAGAGCCGGCTCTTCCGCGCCCGCCTGGCCCTGCGCGAACAAATCGCCCACCCCCCCGGAAGTCCCGCCCCCGCCCCCGGAAGCGCCCCCCAGAGCCCAGGATCCAGCGCCTAGCCTTGACCAGGAGCCACGCTTGCCCGACATCTACGATCCAGAATGGCTTCTGTCCTACATCGAGGGCGAGATGTCCCCGAAGGACGCCGCCGCGCTGGAAGAGCAGCTCCAGCGTGACCCCCGCCTGGCCCGCCTCGTCGAGGAACTCCGCCAGGACCGCCGACTCCTGCGCAGCACGCCGTTGGAGCGTGAGCCGGCCGACCTGCTCGAGCGGGCCATGAACTACCTCGAGCGTCAGCTCCTGCTCGGCGGCCCGGAGGTCATCGCCAACCTCGACCGCCGTGAATCCCGCACCAACGTCTCGCGCTGGCTGGCCGTCTCGGGCCTGGCCGCCCTGGTCGTTCTGAGCGCCGCCCTCCTGGTCGTCACCCTCGTCGACACCGAGAACCTCCACCGCATCGTCACCCA
>JADZET010000012.1 GCA_020850375.1 Phycisphaeraceae bacterium
CGCACGCAGGCGTGCAGGTGAACCCCAGCCAGGACGACCTGGTCGCACCCGCTCTCCCCGAGCGCCTTGGCCAGCCCCCCGTCCACGAAGGCGTTGTACCCCGCCTTGTGCACGACCCGCTCGCCGTCCCGCGGCATCAGCTCCGCGGGGGGCTCATGCCCCGCCGTCCCCGCCACGCACATCCACCGCCCCTCCTCCCGCCAATGGTGCAAACGTCGGTCATTCGCACGATCGATCGTCGTCCAGACGTGCATCACCCCCACGCCGCGGGCCCGGAAGCCCTCAAGCAGCGCTCGTGCCGCGGCAATCACCGCGTCGGCCGGTGGCTGCAGGTCCTCCGTCCTCAGGTAATCCCCTTGCAGATCGACCAGGATCAGCACGCTGCTCATGCGTGCGCCTTCTTGATGCATGGCCCACGGATCGCCGACGCGATCCGATCCGCCATCTCTTGGGTTCCCACCACGCGACAGCCCGGCTCCGCCAGATCAGCCGTCCGCCATCCCTCGTCCCACGCCGCCGCCACGCCCCGCTCGATCTGATCCGCCTCGGGTTCGAGCTCGAAGCTCTCGCGCAGCAGCATCGCCAGGGCCAGGATCTGCCCCACCGGGTTCGCCCGATCCTGCCCCGCCAGGTCGTGCGCGCAGCCGTGGTTGGTCTGGTACACCGCCCCCCCGTCGGCCGCGAAATTGCCCGAAAAACCCAACCCCCGCGACCGCTGCAGCACCCCCGCCACGTCCGCCAGCACGTCCCCGAACAGGTTCGGCGCCACGATCACGTCGAACTGACGCGGGTGCTGGATGATCTGGTACACCGCCAGGTCCACGTTCATCATCGTCGCCTGCACGCTTTGCTCACGCGCCGCCGCCGTCGCCACCTCCCGCCACAGCGAGCTGATCGTCGGCACGCCGCCCTCCTTGACGATCACCGTCAGCGATCCCCGCCTCGACGCCGCCGCGCGGGCCGCCAACTCGACCAGCGGACGCACCTCCTGCTCCGTGTAACCGAACGCATGAGCCGCCGACCGCGCGCCCGGCGACAGTTCCTCCCGCCACGTCCCCTGATACACGCCCGCCGCGTTGTCCCGCACGATCAGAATGTCCACGTCCTCGGTGTGCTCCGCCCGCAGGCACCCCGCCCCCGCGACCTGAGGCCAAGGCCGGATGGGAACCAACTTCCACGACAGCCCGAACCGTCGGCGGACTTCATACACAAACCGACCCCCGCCCGGACCGCTCAGCACCGCCCCCCCGTCCTTGAAGACCCCGGCGGTGAACGCCACGATCGCCTCGGACAGAGGCAGTTCCTTCGCCGACGCCATCGCCTCGCCCGCGTGGGCGTACCACCGAACACGCCAGCTCGCCCCGCCGGGTGACTCCACCGCCTCGAGCACGCGCATCGCCGCCGCCGTCACCTCCGGGCCGACCCCGGTCCCCGCGAACACCCCGATCACCGGCGTGCCCGGGCCAACTCGACCGCGGCGATCGAGCGCCCACGATGCAGGAAGAAACCGGCTGAACTTTCCTCCACCCACCAGGACACCTCCCTGGAAAAACGCTCGACCTCGGCTTCCTTCGGGGATGTCATTGACCTGCCGACACCGAGCATCCGTCCCCGGCAGACGCGACAGGAAGAGTTTACCACTCACACGCCCGTGGGTCAGACTCAGCGAAAGGCATTCTCAGGTTGTGGCCGGGCGGCGGCTGACGTAACCCATGGGGACGAGAGCCTCTGCGCCAGGTGCGATGCGGAATGCAGTGTGGGTGTTGACCCCCCCAAATACAGCATCAAGCCATGACGGACTGCCCCGACCTCCGGGGCCCCACATAGTCAACGGTCCCTCGGGGCCAGGTCATCTTCCCCGCCCGCGACGAGGGCCCTAAAACAACCCCCGCACCGCCGGCTTGGTGACCTTGCCCATGGCGTTTCGAGGCAGCCCGTCGACCACGACCAGCCGCTTGGGAATCTTGTACGCCGAGAGCCGATCACGGCACCATCCACGAAGCGCCTCAAGCTCGAGCGTCTCCCCGTCGCCCAGCACCGCCGCGACCGCCACAGCCTCCCCCCAGGTGTCGTCCACCACCCCGACCACCGCGCATTCACGGATCGACGGATGTTCCAGGAGGGCCGCCTCGATCTCCAGCGCCGACAGCTTGTAGCCCCCGCTCTTGATGATGTCGACCGATTGACGCCCCATGATCCGGTAATACCCGTCCTCCAGCACCGCCATATCCCCCGTGCGAAACCACCCGTGGTCGAACGACTCCGCGGTGACCTCCGGCCGATTCCAATACTCCCCGAACACCGCCGGCCCCCGCACCTGGATCTCGCCCGGCTCGCCCTCGCTCGTCACCTCCTCCCCCCGCTCGGAGATCAGCCGGACCTCGACGCCCGGCAGCGGCTGACCGACCATCCCCGGCCGCCGCTCCCCGTGGTAGGGGTTCGACAGCGCCATGCCGATCTCGGTCATCCCGTAACGCTCAAGCAGCCTCTGCCCCGTCAGGGCCGTCCATTGCTCGTGGACGCTCGCCGGCAACGCCGCCGACCCCGACACCATCAGCCGCATCCCCGCGAATCCCGCGATCACCTCCGCCCGATCAGCCTCCGGCAGCGACTCGAGGTGCTGAATCATCTTGACGTAGATCGTCGGCACCGCCATGAACACCGTGTAGGCCCTCGCCGCGACGCGCTCGAGCACGACGCTCATCTCAAAGTGCGGGAAAGGTTCGATCGTCGCCCCCGACCACAGCGCGCAGGACATGACGTTGATGATCCCGTGGACGTGATGCAGCGGCAGGAACAGCGGGATGCAGTCCGCGGACTGCCATTGCCAGGCCTCGACCAGCGTCTCGATCTGCGCCCGAAGGTTGGCATGGGTTGTCACCACCCCCTTGGGCCTGCTGGTCGTCCCGCTGGTGTACAGGATCATGGCCCGTCGTTCGGGCCCGACCGTCGGCAGCGACCGCGCAGGCGCGCCGCCCACCTCCTCGACGACCCGCAGGGGCAACCGTAATCGTTCGCAAAGGCCAGCCACCTTCGCCGCCGTTTCTCTGCACGCGATCACGCACCCGGTCTGCGAATCAGCCAGCGTGTATTCCAGCTCAGGCTCCGTCGCGGAGTGCGACAGAGGCACCGCCACCCCGCCCGCCCGCCAGACCGCCCACAGGGTCGTGGTGTAATCGAACCCCGCCGGCAGCAGGAACGCGACCCGGGCCTCCCGCAGATCCTCCGCATCCCGCAGCAGCGCCCCCGCCAGTAGCTCGGATCGCTCGAGCACCTGGGCATAGCTGTGTTCGGCCGAGCCGGATCGCATCGCGACGCTCTTCGCGTGCAACCGGGCCCGAGCGACAAACGAAAACTCTTGCATCACGGAATCCCTCGCGACTCTGTGCTGTTCATGGCAGGAACGTATGAACATAAACACGACCGACAGGCCTGGCAAACATCGACGACGCGAGCCGCTGCGCAGATCGATCGTCGAGGCCGATCGCTCCGACATCCTCCCCTTCAAGAGGCCGGATCTCCTGCCCCTGCCCAGCGGGCGTTCTCCGTATTCCTCGAAACAGAACACGCTCGGATGGGCCTTAGAGTCTGTTATGCGATTGCGCCGGAACGCTCTATGATGAGAGCACGCCGAGGCAGCCCCCCCCGTCGACGTGACGGGCCGGGGGCATTCCTGGCTCCGTCCCTGACTCAGATGTGCTTCGGCGCTGATCCAACGCTCACCCATGCCCTTGGAGTCGTTCATGAACAAGGATTGGATCAAGTCCAAGCTGATCGGCACCCCTCTCCAGCCGATGATCACCTGGGCACAGCGGATGATTCATCCGCCTCGCTACCCAGCCGCCGTGATCGGCCTCGAGGAGTCGGAGGCGGCCGACAAGATCCTGGCGCGGGTGATCCGATCCGACTCGAACTGCATCGACGTCGGCGCGCACCTTGGCTCGGTGCTTGCGCGGATCTGCAAGCTGGCGCCCCGCGGCAGGCACTTCGCGTTCGAGCCCGTGCCCACGAAGTTCGAATGGCTTCGCAAGAAGTTCCCCCGCTGCCAGGTCCTCAACCTCGCCCTGAGCGACCGTGACGGGACGGCCAGCTTCACCCACGTCCAGACACGCTCGGGCTACAGCGGCCTGCGCTCGCGGGCCGATACAAACGATCGCGTGAACGTGATCGAGGTCAAGATGGCCCGCCTCGACGAGATCCTCCCCGCCGACTACCGCGTCGATTTCCTCAAGATCGATGTCGAGGGCGCCGAGCTGCACGCCCTCGAGGGCGCCAGCGGCACGATCGCCCGCGACCACCCCGTCATCCTCTTCGAGTGCATGAAGGCGTCGTGCGACCTCTACGGCTACGGGCCGGACGCGATCCACGACCTCTTGACGGGCCGCTGCGGCCTGTCGATCTTCCGCCTTCGTGACTGGCTCGCCGGCCGGGCGCCGATCAGCCGCGATCAGTTCGTCCAAGCCACCGAGTCCGTCGACCCCGCCGTGATGGCGTTCAACTTCCTCGCCGCCCACGCGCCCTCGTGACGTCTGCATGCGGAGCGGCTGTCGAACACCCCGGCGCTGGGCTGGTCGTTGCGGCATTCCTGCGGACACAGGATCAGCCGCGGATCGTCAGCCATCTGCTCGAACACGCCGGTCGAGCCACCGGCGGGATTGCTGATAAACCGCGTGTCAGGGCGGCAGGTCGTGGGGCATGTGCCTCCAGCCCGAGCCGGTGCGGACGACCCGCCGCAGGCCGTTGAACAGCTCCCCCTGGTCATGCGCGTTGCGGGGCGTCGGGCCGCATGAAGGTCAGGCAGGGGGCCACCCACGACCACCCCTCATCCGTCACGTCGTGGGGGGGTAGAGCTTCCTTGCCATGCCCTATTCATCGGGGGCAGCACGACGAAAGTACATAACAAGCTCTGCATACCGTTACATCTCTATATCTGATGGGTTCGACACCGCCCTAGATCGCTAGTTCAAACTCCTGGTGAAAACTATTTACGGCATCAGGCAATTGTAATCAGAGTCTCTTGTCTCCGGAGTGCATCGGAAATATGTCGTGGCATCGAGGATTGTCGACGAGCAGAATGCGGTGGTGTTGTTATTTGATCGGCAGAGTACAATGGCTGTCGTTTGGAGGACGGCTTGGGGAGTCAATTAAGAGAAGGGAGAAAGCACATGAATGGGTTCCCTGCGCACAGATATGGACCAGGTGTGGTTCTGGTCATGGTATGGTTGTTCGGTTTTCACACTTCGGTTCAAGCCTCGCTCACGCTCCTGCCCGCCGGCCCGCCCCTGGGCACGCACCCAGGCAACCTGGTGACCAATGGCAGCTTTGAGACGGCGCCCCCGCCCGGCACCATCGCCTTCTGGGCCACCGGCACCGCGCAGACGCCCTTTGGCGTGCCGCCGGGTTGGCAGTCGTCCGGCGACGCGCTGACCTATGCCTACTGGGGCAGGCCCAATCTCTCACCGCCCTACGACATCGCCGGCTCGGCCCCGCTGCCCGACGGCCAGTCCGGCGTCTACTTCGGCAACGCCTCGGCGATGGTGGACCTTCTGCCGACCTTTCAGCCCGATCGCCAGGTGACATTCTCAGGAACGCCGACCTTCTCGCCCGCCTTCGGCCAGCCCGCCAGGCTCTGGCAGATCGTACCGACGAACCTCACCCCGGCTCCCAGCTACATCCTGAGCTTCTGGGCCTCCGGCGAGGCCGCGGGCTACGGCGGCGGAGGCCCCGGCTACGACGGCATCTTCGGCCTGCGCCTGACCAACGTCCTGCCCGGCGACCCGATCCAGTACCTGGTCGTCCCCAGCGGCGGCGTCAGCGTCTACGGCGACTCGACCCGTTACGAGTATGCCTTCACGCCGCTCAACCCCTCCCTGCCCGTCACGGTTGAGTTCATCAACTGGGGCCACATGGATTTCAGCAACTTCGGCGGCCTCGGCACCACCGAGCTGGTCATCGACGACGTCATCGTCAACCCCGTGCCCGAGCCGGCCACGGCCGTCCTCCTGGGCCTGGCGGCATGCCTGCTTCGTCGCCGTCCCGGCGGGCGCACGCGCTAACTTGGTCCATGCGTCTCGGCGCGTCGCCGAGACGAGGTCGAGAGTGAAATCATTTGGAGGAGAGAGAGAAATGAAAATGTTCACTTGTCAGGCTTTCTTGAGCGGGGCGGTGCTTGCCGTCGCGGGGGGGATGATCGTCGCCCCCTCCGTCCGGGCGGGAATCAACGGCATCAACACGCCCGTGACTTCCGCCGCGTCCATCACCTTCGACGACACCTTCTCGTCGGCCCCGCCGCTGGGCATCACCTTCACCGGCCCCTCCGTAAGCCCCTGGAACGGTTCGATCGTCTCGCTCCCGCTGACGACCGATCCCAACACCGCCGATTTCGCCTTCGGCGACATCGCCGCGAGCTTCGGCGGCAACACCTACTCGATCAACCTGACCAACGTCACCCTCGAACAGGCCGTCCTGAACACCGGCACAGCCCACCTCACCTTCGCTTTCAACATCGAATTCCAGCTCGACGGCGCCGGCCTGCCCGTCCAGCCCACCCTCTTCCCTAATTTCGTCGTCAACGGCACCGTGCAGAACATCGCCGGCTCCTTCGCCGCCGTGACCGGCTTCATCGACTACTACGGCGTCAACACCGCCGGCACCTACAGCATCCTCGAGACCGTCAACTACAACAGCATCTGGAACACGCCGGGCAATTTCACGGGCACGGCGGTGGGCATCCCCGTCAGCGGCACCACCCCGCTGCTCGTCGGCAACACCACCCTGACGCTCAATGGCGTCATCAGCTTCCAGGTCGATCCGGCGTCGATCAACGCCTACAGCGTCCTGGCGCCCGAGCCCGGCTCACTGGCCATCCTCGCGATCGCCGCGGGCCTGGCCGCCCTTCGCCCCGCCCGGCGGCATTGACAGCAGTCGTAGAGACTCGCTGACTGCGATGATGGCGCATCGACCGGCTCGCACATCGGCTCGGCGCGATCCAGCTCAAGCCCCGACCAGCGAATCCGGCACTCGCATGCCCTTGGCCAGACTGTCTGACAACGACAACGCCGCCGAGCTCTCTCGGCGGCGTTTTGCGTGAACCGGGGGGCCGACTTCTTCTGCAACCGGCCGGGAAATAGTGTGGCCCACGCCGCGTTGACGTGAAGTCAACCCCAAAAACCGGATCAATGCACCCTGCTGGGGGAAACGCTGCCGCGATTGGGGCTCAAACTACCCGGCGACGAGGCGCCAAAGTGGGCAGCCGCATCCGCCGACACGCGTACCTCGGCGGGCTGCTCAACCACTACGAGCGTAACAGCGGCGTGAATCACGGGAGAAACGGGCAATATCCGACATTCTGGGCCACCCCCGCGAGTGGACCACGTCACCGTGAACTCA
>JADZET010000013.1 GCA_020850375.1 Phycisphaeraceae bacterium
AGCTCTTCCAGGAAATCCGCACCAAGGTCCTGGACAAGAAGGGCGTGGCCGGCGTGCTGCCCCTTAACGGCGGCGACGACGCTGTCCTGGCCGACGAGGACGAAGACGCCGACGAGTAACCCCGCCGACGGATGACAGGCCCGTGCTGCATAGCAGAACGTGTCGCACGACAATTTATCGGGAGACAGGCCATGCATCATCGTGTGCCCACCCTTACCGGTCTGCTCCTGGTTCTCATGGTGTCGTCGGCCTGCCAGGGATCCAATGTCATCGGCGGCGTCGAGCGAATCAGCGACAAGGGCTTCGCCGAGGTCAAAGTCCTCTCCGTCGATGTGACCACCGACAACGTCGACCCCAAAGCTGATTCCGCTCCGGATTCCGACCCATGGTGGGACCAGTGGCGATGGGGCACGGATGATCTGAGCGATACGCGGCAGATCAGAGAAATCCGGATTCAGATCCCCGACAGGACGATCGTCCTGGCCGGCAGAGCCGTGTCAGGTATCCAGGTGGTTTTCACCGACGACGTCCATGTGCTGACCAAAGCCGACGCCGTTCTGATCAAGTTCAGCGGTGGTGATGCATGTGGCTCCTATAACTGCATGATCCTCCTGCGTGACGGTGTGACGAAACGCTACTGCGAGCATGGTGAGATGGGCGAAGAATTCTGTGAGTCGATGACGATCACGAAAGATGGAGCGATCGTCAACACCCACGACGAGCTGCGCTAAGCACGTCGATGTACGACGACGTACCCGCGATCGCACGCCGTCATTCTCTCCTACCGCGATGCTTTTTAAGGTATCCCGCGCACGATGCGCGGGCCAGCCCACCGGCTCAGCCACAGCGGCAGCCTCCGCCACGCCGCGATCTTCCAGGCGTTGCCCGCGCCACCCGTGGTCATGCGCGTCGGATCGCCGCGCCGGACGTGGTAGAGCCACGTCGTCGGCCTCGGCTGCGCGCCCCACTGCTTCTTGAACTGGTACGTCCCCGAGTCCACGCTCGACCGGCCGAAGTCGAACGCCCCGCTGCCGCGCTCGATCGCCCGGCGAAGAAGCTGGCGATACATCCACATGTTCGCCGAAACCGCATTGCTCGACCGCAGCGCCGACGCCGACGGCACGGCCGTCAACGCACCCTCCCCCATCGCCGGATAGTGCATCAGCAACGCCCCCGCCACCGTTTGGCCCTCGTGCTCGACGATCGCCAGCTCCGCCTCACCCCGGAAGTGCGTCAGGATCGCCTCAAACAACTTCCGGGGGTACACCGGCGTGCCCAGATCGCGCATGTTGTGGCTGAAGACGCGGTAGAAACCGTCGAACAGTTCCGCCGAATCGCCCCACCGGATCGACAGCCCCGCCTTCTCGCCCTTGCGGACCTGGCTGCGCAGCTTCGAGCCCAGCGCCTTGTCCAGCGCCTCATCCGACGCCGGCAGGTCCAGCACCATGCGGACCTTCTCGTCGCGCCTGGCGTTGATCGCCGCCCCCGGAAGATCGCATCCCTGATCCGACTGGCGGAGCTCGAGATAATCGACGTTGAGCCGATCCGCCAGCGTCGCCGCCCGCTCAACGAGCGCCTCCGCTGCGGCCGGGTTCGCCGCCGCCACACCGGCCCGGTTGACGTAGGGCAGGCTCACCAGGAACCGCCCAAAGAACCGGCTGCTCACCAGCGACAGCGGCAGGTATCCCACGACCCCCGGAAGCGGTCCCTCGCCCTGCCGCGCGATCAGGACGTGCGGCTCATGCCCCATCGACTCGCTCAGCACGTCGAGCCAGCGCGGGTCCATCTCCCCGCCGCCGGAATCCTTCAATCCCGCGAGGAATCCTTGGATCTCCCGCCTCTGCAGCGCGTCGAGCCGGCCGTGCTCTTGCACCGTGACCGGTGGGCTCACGGCTGAGGGTGCATTGACCGAGAATCGTGCGGCGGCTTGGCTCATGGTCTCTTGGAATACTGCTTATGCGGCCAACGAAGATCGCGTGTCGATCGGCCTGGCCGGCGAACCCGCCACGCGCGTATGCGGTGCCACGGCCCGCGTCACGACGGACCCCGCCCCGATAACAGCCTTCTCCCCGACATCAGCCATGACGATCGCTCCCGCGCCCAGCCAGGCGCCCTGGCCGATTGTCACCTTGCTCATCGCCATCACATCGTCACCGGAAAGGTGATGCTTCCCCCCGCTGAGCACCTGCACGCCGTCAGCGAGCTTCACGTCGTCGTCGATCTCAGCCCAGCCCACGGTGCAGAATCGTCCGATGTAAACGCGGTCGCCCAGCCGTGCCTGCGGCTTGGTGATCATGCTCATGAAGCCGACATAGACATCCACGCCAACATGCTCGAGCGTCCAGCGATAGAACGTCTGTCGCGCGTAGATGCCTGACCAACCGGGAATGCGGCCGAGCAATTCGGTTGCGCTCAGCCACGCCCGCTCACGCCCCAGCACCCAGCGGCCCACGGCATACGCGACACCCGCCGGGAGGGCCCGGAGCGCGCCGTAGGTTCGGGCAACGGTCTTCATAAGAGAACGCATGGCGAGAGGTTCATCGGCCATTTGGGCCTTTGATTTCAGAGGTCCAATAAAATCTCTTCCAGCTGCCGAGCCTTTCCCGACCAGGATTCGTGGGTAAGTCGTTCCCGGGCCGCCGCCTGACTCGCGGGCAATCCCTCCCGCAATCGCCGATTCACCGCCTCGACAAACCCCGCCGCATCGTCGACCAGATCAGCCGCATCCGCCCACCCCGCGACCCCCGGAAGGTTGCGTGCCACAACTGGTTTCCCCGTGGCCAGATACTCCTTGAACTTCAGCGGCTGCATCGCCCGCGTCACGGGCAGGTCGGCATACGGCATCACCAGCACGTCCGCCTCCGCCGCCACCCCCGGTAGATCGTCGTACTCCACAGGACCAAGCAGGTGGAGTCCGCCCTTCTCCCGGC
>JADZET010000014.1 GCA_020850375.1 Phycisphaeraceae bacterium
GCGCGAGCTGGAGACGAAGATCAGCCGGGCGATCCTCGAGGGCAAGATCACCGAGGGCTCGAAGGTCCGCGTGACGGTGGATCCGGATGACGGGTTGGCGCTGGACGTGCAGAGTTCGGTGGCGGCGGTGTGACGACAGGCGTCACACATCATTGACTGATGCGATGGGGTATTTGGTGAGATCCTACGCGTTGTGGCAATCCGTAGTGTCCCCGTTCCTCTATGCTCTGTTGCCCCGCGGCGCAAATCATTGTCACAGCGATATCCCATGGCCGCGCAGGTATTCGTCGATTGCGCCACGTTCACGGAGCCCTTCATTGATGACAGCGCGATAGATGAATAGACCACTAAACATGGGAGTGCGTCCGGTATCAGTGAGGGAGTCAAACTTATAATTGAGGATCAAGCTGCGATGTTCCGGCGTCATGCGATCTCGTAGATCCTCGAGTTCGCCATGCTTTTCGTTGATGACCTCTTGGTCTGTGAACCAGATGTCAATTTTCCACGGTCGGCTCCAATCACCGTATTGAATTATCGGTTTCAGATAGAGCGCGTCATCCATCCCGGGAGCGCCACCCTTTTGAAAATTCAGGTAAGTCACGCAGTCATAACCAGCCAGTTGGCCACCAAGGGACAGTACATCGCGGGGATTCGACGGCGGCAGGTACAAGTCGATATCCGGATACATCATGAGGTTCAGGAAATAGCTGCCCGTGAAGGTGATCTCGCCGAATGGCTCGCATCGCCGAATCAAATCAATCCGATTTATCACGACGGCGGCTTCCTGATACAGGAGCCTTGATCGTTCTGCAGGCGTGTTGTGAGCTGAGGACATGGGATATATCCAAACCCATGGCTGAAAGCAGCCAGTATTTGACAGAACCAATACCCGTCGCCGCCGTCATTGTCAATGCGGCAAGGAGAGAAACGGGATACAACGCATGGTCGGTGGACGCGACAAAACGCTCCCGGACCTTACGCGATGCAATAATGTATGTGTCGCCTTTTGTTCAATAGCAAGGCCATCACTCCCCCGGGATGTAGCTGATCACTCCCGTCCACGGTGAGCTTGCCGTGGCGTAGAGGCGCTTGGGTATGCGGCCGGCGAGGTATGCGAGCCTTCCGGCTTCGACGCCGTGGCGCATCGCTGAGGCCATTTTCAGCGGGTCTTTCGCGTGGGCGATGCCGGTGTTGAGGAGCACGCCGTCGGCGCCGAGTTCCATGGCGATGGTCACGTCGCTGGCGGTGCCCACGCCGGCGTCGACGATCACGGGATAGGTCGGGTCGCCGTCCTTGAGCAGTTCGAGAATGATGCGGATGGCGTTGGGGTTGAGCACGCCTTGGCCCGAGCCGATGGGCGAGCCGGCGGGCATCACGCTCGAGGCGCCGGCCTGCTTGATCTTGCCGGCCATGATCGGATCGTCGCTGGTGTAGCAGAGCACCTTGAAGCCATCCTTGACCAGTTCACGACAGGCCTCGAGCGTGCCGACGGGGTCGGGGAGAAGCGTCTTCTTGTCGGCCAGCACTTCGAGCTTGACCCAGTCCTTGCCGGGGTTATTGATCTGGTCGAGGATCTCGCGGCCGAGCCGGGCGACGCGCACAGCGTCCTGGGCGGTGAAGCACCCGGCCGTGTTGGGCAGGATCGTGTAGCGCTTCGTGTCGAGGTAGTCCAGCAGCGACCGCCCCTGGGCGTCGATGAGTCTTTCCCGCCGCACAGCCACCGTGACCACGTGCGTGCCGCTGAGATCCAGGGCCTTCTGCATCACGTCGAAGTCGGGGTATTTGCCCGTGCCGACGATCAGGCGCGACTGGATCGTCCGTCCAGCCACCACCAGGGGGTGATCTTGAATCGTTGTGCTCGCGTGTTCAGCCGTCATCCGTGCATCGCCTTTCGTTGAATCGCTCTTAGCCGCCGCCGACGAGGGTCACCACTTCGACCTTGTCGCCGTCGCGGAGGGTTTTCTTCTCATGCTCACGCCGGGGCACCACTTCCATGTTGACCTCCACGGCGACGGCCGCCGCGCCTAAGCCCAGGTCGGCCACGAGATCGCGCACGGTCCGGCCGTGGAACTCGCGCTCGGCGCCGTTGACGGTCAGCTTCATGGTGCCGCTCCAGATGTTTAAGTCTAGCGTGCCGGGGCGGATTCGGCCGCGCCGGCGTCGGTGGATGTCCCGGCGGGCTGGTATTTCCGCATCAGTCGCAGCAATTCGTCGCGGCAGGGCCCGCCGCCCAGGTTGGCGTCGCGGAGCTGGAGTTGGCGGACGGCCAGGAAGATGTCCTGCCCTTGGCCGAGCTTGTCGCGGGCCTGGAGCAGGCGCATCCAGCCGTGCCACCACATCGGTTGACCGGGCGCGGTGGCCTGGATGAGCTGGGCGCCGGCCTGCACGGTCCGGCCGAGCGCCTCATCGTTACCGAGTTGGTACGTGGCCTCGATCAGGATGTACAGGCCGTGGGGGTCGAGGTCCAGGCTGCTTAGATGCTGCACGGCCCCGGCCAGGTCGCCGCCTCGCCAGCACGCCTCGGCGGCTGTCTCGGCCAGCAGCAGGTGGTCCGCCGGCGTCAGTTGCTCGCTCCACGGTTGTGAGAGGACCGTCTCGGCCAATTTTCCCATCGGCTGGCGGACACTCGCCGGGGCGGAGTCGAGTTGATCAGCCAGGGTCGTGAGCGCCTGCTTGGCCGCGTCCCATCCCTGATCGGCGAACTCGTCCACGCCCCGGCGGGCGGCGGCGATGGCATCGACATCATGACCCATTGCCAGCAGAGCCCGGACACGCAGCGTCTGTGCGATCGGCGCGGGGTCCGTGCCGGTCAGGATCGATTCAACCTCACCGGGCCGGCCAAGCTCCAGCACGGCGCGGGCGCGTTCGATCTTCGCCCGGTTCCATGCGGCCCGGGCCTGCGGCGGGGCGTTCCAGACGCGCATGGCCTTGGCCGCGGCCTGCTCGATTTCGCCCGCCTGTTTTTCTAGTGACGGCCAAACCGACTCGTCTTTGCCCGCCAGCTCACGCAGCGCCTCGAGGCGTGCGGCCTGCGCGGGCCAGTAATCGGGATGGTTGATCGGCACGTGCTCGTACAGCTCGATTGCCTTCCGCCACTGGCCGGCCGGCTCGAGCACGTGCTGGGCGAAGTAGAAGCGTTCATCGTCAGCCGCCGAGCTCGCGGGGAAGCGGGCGAAGAGCGTCTCGGCCGCGGCGCGGTAAGTCTGCTCTCCGTCATGTGTGCCGCGTAGCAGCTTCACGGCGTTGCCGATGGCTTCTTCCGCGTGACGGGCGTCGGGCCGGCTCTCGGCCAGGTCGAGCCAGACCTTCGCGGCCGCCTCCCGGAGCGTCGCCGCTTGCCCCGGTGCGTCCGGGGCGGGCATGCAGAGCATCCGCTCATAGATTGCCCAGCCAAGGTTCCAGCGTGCGGCATCGCTCTCTTGCCCGGCCAGGCCAGTGTCCTTGTCTCGCAATGCCGCTCGAAGCCACGCTTCAGCGTGGGTGAAGCCCGCCACGGCGTTTGTCGGGTCAGTCTTGCGTTGAGCACGCGCCTCATTGAGCATCGCCTCGCCCACGCAGGACCGGACGAGCGCACCTAGATCGCCGTCCTGCTCGGCGGGCATATCGCCGTAGGCACGCCGCCAGCGCCCGCCAAGGACCGCGCGCAGGCCCTGCCGGGTGTTCAGCGGCCAGTCCTCGTCGTTCAGCAGTTCCTGATAGGGGGCCGCGGAGCGAGCGGTCACAGGCTTTGGCTGAGCACTTGAATCGCTTGTGGATTCGAGCAATCGCCAAGCCGCGTCAGTGCTCAGCAGGGCCAGGCCGGTGTCCTTGTCCTTGGCCGCCTGCCGACGCTCGGAACGCAGAAGGGCCAGCGCATCGTCGAGTCGATCCTGACTTGCCAGCCAGCAGGCCCGGGCGAGCCGTGCGCTCAATGGTGGGGGAGACTCGATGGCCTCGGCCTGATCGAGCAACACCTTCGCCTGCGCCGTATCACCGAGGCGCATCGCGGCTCGAGCGGCGAGTGAGGCGGCCTCGGCCCGGACACCGGGGGCCACGTCCTCGCGTCCGGCCAGGCCCGCCGCGATGGCCAGGGCGTGCTCAAGGCGTTTCTTGCGAGCGGCCGCCGCCTCTTCGCCCCGGGCGCCGCCGATCAGGGCGTGGCCGTCGGGCGCCAGCGCGCTCAGGTAAACCACTCGGCTCCAGAGCAGTTGCAGCGCGACGTTGTCCTTGGCATCCGCGCTCTTCTCCCGGGCCGCGACGAGGTTCCGCGCCGCCTCGTTCACCGCCGGCCAGAGCGCCTCGGCCTGCTCGGGCTCGAGCCAGCCGAACTCGGCGCACAGGTCCGCCCGCTGATTCACCCCGCCGATCCAGTCGAAGAGCAGCATCTCGGCCAGGTCGGTCCGCCACTTCGATTGACGCGGGCTGGTTGGATCGTGGTCGATCAGGCCGCGCAGGTCGTCCATCGCCTGCCGCAGCGACGCCACGCGAGCCACGGGGTCAAGATTGGGATCGCTGAACTGCCCGCGGAGCACCGGGACTTGATCCTCGATCTCTTCCGGCGTCGTGGCGAGGCAGGGCCAGGCCGCGAGCATCGCCATCACCAGAATCCATGCTCTCCGGGCGCATCGCCTCATGGCTGGGCGATCTCCACACGGGTGTAGTCGGCCGCGGCGGCCGCGCCCAGGGCGTTGACCACCGCCTCCCACGGCACGTCACGTCCCACCTCGACGCGGACAGGGTGCTCGGGCCTGAACGCGCCGGCGCGACTCTTGTCCGGGTTCCACTGCACGGCCTCGAGCAGGCCCGTCAGCGCCCGCACGTCGGTGACCGTCTGGCCGGCGTTCTCCAGCCGCATCGTCACGCCGGTCGGAATCTTCTGGAGCAGGATCCGCAGCGGCTCCCGCGGCAGGGCGGCGACGGCTTTACTCTCGCCGGTCTCGCGGGGCATGCTCGTGGTCAGCGCCCCCTCGTCGGCGACGAACCCGGCCGTGACGACGAAGTAGATCAGGAGCTGGAACACCATGTCGATCATCGGCGTGAGGTTCAGCCGGATCGGCCCGCCGACGGGCGTGCGATCACGCCGCCGTCGTGGCATCAGCGCGGGCTCCTGCGTCGTGGTGTGATCCGCGTCACTCACGCTGATCCTCCGTGCCCAGCACGACCAGTCCCACGCGCTGCACGCCCGCCTCGCGCACCGCCTGGAGCACGGGGGCCACGTCCTCGTAGGCCAACCCCCCGTCGGCCCGCACGAGGACGGAGCGGCCGCGCTGCTCGTCGGCCACGCGATCGATCACGGTTGCCCAGTCACCGGGCGCGATGCGGCGCGTGCCGATCCAGACCTCGGGTTTGCCATCGTCCAGGCGCAGGACGTTGACCCACAGCGACCCCTCGGGCTGGACCTCTTCCGCCACGGGCTCGACGAGCCGCGGCAGGTCCATCGCCGGGTTCTCGACGGTGACGATCTGGTTGACGAGCATGAAGAAGATGATCAGCTGGAACGTGACGTCGATCAGCGGCGTCATGTTCATCTCACATGCGGCCGGCCGACGTCGATATTGGAGCGAGCGATGGATCACGGGCTGTGCGTTCCGACAGTGTTGGCGGTCAACGTCTACTTCGCGGGGGGAGAGAAACGGGAGATCAGCTTCTCAGCCATGACCAACGCCTCGGCCGAGAGGGTGTCGATCCAGTTACGCAACAGGGCGTAGGCCGCCAGCGCGGGCATGGCCACGAGCAGGCCCCAGAAGGTGGTGACCAGCGCGGTGGAGATGCCTGCCGCCAGGTCCGCCGGCTCGGGCCGACCGCCGGCGGCGACCAGGGCCTGGAAGGCGACGATCATCCCGTAGATCGTGCCGAACAGCCCCAGCATCGGCGCGAGGTTGCCGATGACGTTGAGGTACTCGATCGGCCGCAGGACCTTGGCCGTCTGGACGTCGGCCGTCTCGACCATGGCCCGCTCCATGGCGCCGAACCCGGCCGGGGCCTCGCTCAGGGTGGCGTGCACGAGCCGGCCGAGGTAGCTCTCGTCCGCCCGGGCCAGCGCCAGGGCCTCCTCGTGGCGATGCTCGGCGAGCAACTGCTCGATCCGGCGATAGGTCAGCGTCGGCAGGACGCGCGACCGGCGGAGCTGGAGCACGAAGCGCACGATCAGCGCGACGGCCGCGACCGACAGCCCCTCGAGCAGCAGCATGTTCAGCACGCCCAGGCGCGTCTCGCTCCAGAAGTACATCCGCGCCGCCGAGATGGCCTTGGGCGCTTCACTCTGCCCCAGCGCGGGCAGGCTCACGAGCATGAGGCAGGCGAAAAGCCACCAAGTTTTATTCATGTTGCGTGCTCCTGACGTGCGGCGTGGGCCGCTCGCGTGACGGCCACAGCTTATTCGATGCCCAGATCCTTGGCCGAGATGAACCGATACGTCCCGCCCGACTCCTTGGCCAGACGTTCGAGCGTGCCGGTCTTGCCCGCCGCGGCCAGCGGGTCCTGGTAAACGAACTGGATGGCGTTGATCATCGTCTTCTGGTCGTTGAGTTGGTGGATCTCGTCCAGGATGGCCCGCTGTTGCGCCTCGGCGGCGCTGGCGGGCACGGGGCCCAGAAGATTGTCCGACAGGACGAAGATCAGGTCCGGGTCGTAGGACAGCGCCTTGGCCACCGCCTCGACCAGGGGGCCCGAGCCGTGCGGCTGGACGTTGCCGGTGTCAGGCTTGAACCATTCGACGGTCTGATGAATATTCTGACGCGTCGCCCGGCGGAGTCCGCCCGGCGGGGGCTCGAGCGACCGGCCCTCCTGGAAGAAGATGACCGTGAACTGTTGCGCCGGCTGGAGCCGACCGACCGAGCGCTCGAGCTCGTCGAGCACGTAGCGCAGCGTGTCAACCAGCGAGGCCGAGGCGTCGACGACGTAGACGATGCGCAGCGCCTCGCCGCCGGTGCCGTAGAAACGGGCCTCGAGTTTGTCCGCCGACTGAAGTTCGGCCAGCGGGCTGACCACGGCTTGTGGCGGTGGGGGGGTGAGCACGGCTGGCGGCGGTTCGACCGGGGCCTTGAGCTCGGGCGGGGGGGGCGTATCCGGCTCAGCGGGTTTGTCGGCGGTGGGCGTCGTGGGCGTTGGGACCGGCTGCGGAGGCGCCACGGCCGGCTTGGGCATGCCCAACTCAGCCGTCGCCAGTTCGACGACCGGGATCGGCGCCACACGTGGCCGGCTGGGCCTGGCCACCGACCAGACCACGCCCATCGCCGCCACCGCCGCCCCGACGTGCAGCAGCAGCGATAGCCCCCAAGGCCATCCGCCGCCCCACAATCGTTTGGCCCATCGTCCGCCCATATCCGTTGCGTACCTCGTTTAGCCACAGGATGTTCGACCACTTCCGCCCCCGGCCGATTTTCCCCATCTTACCCCTGCCCGGCCGGCCTGCTTGAATCCCCCAGCCCTCTGCGCACAATGTTCCGAACCGTTAGCCCCCCCCCACGCCGCCCCTGAATCCCGCTCAAGGGAGCCAGGGGCGGATCAACATCCAGGATATTTGTCATGAGCAAGCTTAAGACGTCGTCCGCCTCGACCTCCAAGAAGGACAAGCTCCGCGTCGCCTTCATCGGTGCCGGCGGGATCGCCGGGCTCCACATGGAGAACCTGTCGAAGTTCCCCGACGTCGACATCGTCGGCCTGGCCGACGTCAACCAGGCCAACCTCGAGAAGTGGTCCGCCAAGTACAACATCTCCAAGGGCAACTGCTTCACCGACTGGAAGCAGATGCTCGCCAAGGTCCAGCCCGACGCGGCGAACATCTGCACGCCCAACGGCCTGCACGCCCCGGCCTCGATCGACGCCTCCAACGCCGGCTGCGACGTGATCGTCGAGAAGCCCATGGCCATGAACGCCAAGGAGGCGCAGGCCATGATCAACGCCGCCAAGAAGAACAACAAGAAGATCGTCATCGGCTTCCAGTACCGCTACTCGCCCAAGACGGCCTTCATCAAGGAGGCCGCCGACGCGGGCCTGTTCGGCAAGATCCTCTACGGCCGGGTCCAGGCCCTGCGCCGCCGCGGCGTGCCGAACTGGGGCGTCTTCGGCCGCAAGGACCTCCAGGGCGGCGGGCCCATGATCGACATCGGCGTGCACGCCCTGGAGATGACCCACTTCGCCATGGGCTCGCCCACGCCC
>JADZET010000015.1 GCA_020850375.1 Phycisphaeraceae bacterium
AGGCCGACGCGGCGCATGAGGCGGTCCATGACGAAGGCGGCGCGGGCGAGGTAGCCGGTGTCTTCGAGGAGGGCGAGGAAGAAGAAGAGGATGCCGATCTGGGGGAGGAAGACGAGCATGCCGCCGACGCCGCCGACGACGCCCTGGGCGAGGAGGCTCTGGAGGTCGCCGGGGGGCAGGAGGTGGTTGGTCCACTGCTGGGCCTGGGCGAAGAGGGAGTCGATCCAGTCCATGGGGTAGGTGGCGAGCCAGAAGATCAGGAGGAAGACGCCGGCCATGACGGAGAAGAAGGCCAGGACGCCGGCGACGGGGTGGGTGAAGACTTTGTCGAGGCGGTCGGTCCATAGGCCGTGGTCGGCGTTGCTGTCGGACTGGCAGCGTTGCCAGACGCCCTCGGCCCAGTCGTAGCGTTTCTGGTGGGGGCAGCCGGAGCAGGAGCCGCAGGCGGCGAGTGAGGAGAGGATTTTTTCGGCGGCGGAGGGCTTGGGGGGGGCGGCGTTGCGGGAGGAAGTCGCGCCGATGGTGAGTGTGGCGGCGCGGCCCCCCCCGGAAGCGGGGGCGGAGGTTCCGAGGGCAGAGGCGGGATTGAGCAGGAGGTTGATCTGGTGGCGGAGCTCGTCGAGGCCCTTGCCGGAGCGGGCGCAGAGGGGGACGACGGGCAGGCCAAGCTCCTGGCTGAGGACGGCGGCGTTGGTGAGGATGCCGGCACGTTCGGCCAGGTCGGTCATGTTCAGGGCGACAAGGGCGGGCGTGCCGGTCTCGACGACCTGGCTGACGAGGTAGAGGTTGCGCTGGAGGTTGGTGGCATCGACGATGATGACGACGGCGGCGGGCCGGTCGAGGCCGGTGAGTTCGCCCTGGAGGGCGAGGGCGGCGACATTCTCCTCGGCGGTCGAGGCGTGGAGGCTGTAGAGGCCGGGGAGGTCGAGGACGTCGACGCGGCGGCCCTCGATGGTGGCGCGGCCGATGCGGTGCTCGATGGTGGTTCCGGGGAAGTTGGCGGTCTTGGCGCGCAGGCCGGTGAGCTGGTTGAAGAGGGTGGTCTTGCCGGCGTTGGGGTTTCCGGCGAGGGCGATGCAGGGGATCGGGGCGGGACCCGCGTGAGGGGCGAGGACGGGACTTCCGGGGGCGGGGGTGGGGGTGATGTTGGCGACCATGGCGTAAAGCTCTTGAGGCGATAGCGAGGGGATGCGGCTCAGGCGGGTAAGGCGCAGGAGGCGGCGGGCGAGGCGGCCTCGAGCTTGACGAGGATGGTGCGGGCGAGTCGGGCGGAGACGCCGATGCGGACGCCCCAGACGCAGAGGATCAGGGGGTCGCCGCGCTTGAGGATCTTGACCTTGCGGCCGACGCAGACACCCATGATCTTGAGGCGTTCGGCGTCCTGGTCGGGGGCGGTCAGGTCGTGGACGATGCCGCACTGGCCGACGCGGAGGGTGGTCAGGTCGGTCGAGGGCAGAGCGGCAGTGGCGGCCAGGGCGCCCTGACCGACCGGTCCGGCGGAGCAGCAGGCTGGCTGGGTGAGGTCATCGGCTTGGAGCACGCCGGGCTGGCCGTTGGGCGGCTGAGGGTCCATGGGATCTCCAGTTGATAACTAGTCTCAATTATAACTTGTGGTGACTGGGTAGCAAGCAAGGGGGTCTGAACGTGTGGTAATCACCGCAGACAAAGATCTTAGGGAAACAAAACAAAAGACGAAAAGAAGGATGAATGGTGGAGGAGAGGGCGAGAGGCGCGATGGGGGTCGCCTTGAGCCGGGGGCGGGGACAAGTGGCCTGTTGGGAGGGGCTACTTGATTAGATTCTCGAGGTCGCCGGCGGCGGGGGCCGGCATGGTGGCGGCGGGGTTGGCCTCAGCGGCGGGGTTGGCCTCCTCAGCGGCGGCGCGCAGGGCGATGCGGGTGGCCTGGGCGAACTCCTGGACGTCGGGGTCGGGGTGTCGTAGGCCGGCGTCGATGACGGGTGAGTCGGGGTCGGTGACCTGGGTGGCGAGGTACATGATGGCGACGAGGGGGCTGGGGCTGCGTTGGGCCAGGACGTGGACCTTCTGGAGCATCTCGACGGTGGCGGGTGTGGGGAGCATGAAGCGGACGAGCAAGGCCTGGGCGTAGGGGGGGAGCTTGACGAAGCGGTCGGCCAGGACGTCGGCGATGCGTGCGGGGAGGTTCCTGAGGGCGTCGGGGAGATCGGGCTGGGAGAAGAGGTCGCCGAGCTGGGCGAGGCGGGCCATGGCGCGGACCTGCTCGACGGGGTCGGGCGCGGCGGCGGCGTTGATCCAGGCCTCGATGGAGACCTCGTCGGGCGCCAGGGCGCCGCGTTGGACCATCTCGGTGCTGTCGCGGGCGCCGAGGGGTCCGGTGTAGAAGCGTCCGTCGGGGGTGGCGCGGGGGTCGAGCAGGCCGGTGACGGTGAAGCTGATGTTGGCGAAGGGCGAGGCGGCGAGGAGGGCGCCGAGACGGGCGCGGTCGAGGCGAGCGTTGACGACGATGGACTGGCCGGGCTCGAGTCGTAGGCGACGGCTCATGTTGACGACCTGGTCCTGTACGAGGCCCATGGAGTCGCCGCCGCGGCGTGGGGAGGCCTGGAGGAGGAGCATGGTGGGGAGAGTTCCGCCTGGGGCGAGGGAGTAGGCGAGACGGGAGAGGTTGATCAGCTCGACGCGGGCGGTGATGGGTTCGAGGTAGGAGCAGGAGGAGGGGGTGACGGTGAGCTTGAGGGCGATGCGTCGGTTGAGGGGGTCGTCGATGTCCGGGGAGGCGATCAGGACGGGCCAGAGTTTGATGCGGTCGGCGAGGGCCTGGCCGTGGGGGAGTGCGGGGAGGGGCTGGTTGGCCTTGTTGGCGTCGAGGAGTGCGGCGACGGCGAAGGGTGAGGCGGGCGCGAGGTCGAAGGCCTTGGTGAGCCAGTGGAGGTGTTGGGGGTCGGAATCGGGGGTCATCCAGGCCATGCCCAGGGCGGCGGGGGCCTGGTCCTGGGCGAGCGGTTCGAGGAGGGAGCGGGCCGTGGCGACGTCGCCCTGTCGGAGCTTGAGCAGGCCCTGCATGAGCGTGAAGTTCGTGGAGTCGGAGGGGACGAGGCCCTTGATCAGGATGTCGGCGGCCTGTTCGAGGTGGTTGTCGGAGACGAGATAGGTCCAGAGCAGTGCCTCGGCGGCCTTGGGGTTTCCGGAAAGCTCGGCCTGGATGCGGTCGAGTGCGGCGCTGGCGCCGGTGGGCTGGTCGGAGGCCTGGAGGAGGAGGAGTCGGACGGCCTGGAGCAGCGGGGAGAGGCGCTGAGCGGGTTGAGGCTGGGCGCCGCTCTCGGCGGCGCGGGCGGCCATCTGAGCCGTCTGGAGGTAGTAGGCGTCGAGCTGGCTGACCAGGTCGAGGGCGTCGTTGGGCCGGCCGTCGCCGATCAGGGCGACGGACCAGGCCATGAAGAAGTTCTGGTCTTCGTGGACGCCCTGGCGGAGGCGCGAGGTGACTTCGTACTGTTTGGCGGAGGCGGCAAAGGCGCGTTGGGAGAGGAGCAGGTCGGCGAGCTGGCGTCGTGCATCGACGAGCATGGGGTCGGCGCGGACGAGGGTGAGCAGCGCCTGGCCCTGCTGCATGACCGAGCCCTTGCGTTGGACGGCGAGGTTGTAGAGGAGGGCGGCGGCCTCGGAGTTGGTCGGGTCGAGGGCGAGGGCCTTGGAGACGGCGTCACGGAATCGGGGCCAGTCGTTGTTCTCCTGGGCGAGGACGGCGGTGGCGGAGAGCAGGCGGGAGCGGAGGGCGGGTGAGAAGTTCTTGCCCTCGTCGCTGGCGAGGAGGCGATCGATCAGGGCGATGCGGGCGTCGAGGGTCTGCTCGTCGCTGATGCGTTGCTGGATGAGTCGGAGCTGAACGCGGTCGTCGCGGGGGTCGAGTCGGGCGACCTGGTCGAGGGCCTCGAGGGCCATCGAGACGTCCTTGGACATGTCGGCGAGTTCGAGGACCATGCGCCAGAGCTGCTCGTCCTGGGGGGCGAGGCGGGTGGCTTGGCGGAGGAGGATGCCGGCGCGGGCGAACTGGTCCTCGCGGACCTCGCCCTGCCCCTCGAGGACGTTGCGGGCGAGGACGACCTGCTGGTCGGCGAGCAGGGAGGTGATGGTCAGGCGCGGGGCGTCGGCGACGTTCTGTGCGCGTGCGGGGAGGGGCGGGACGGCGAGGACGAGCGCCACGAGCCACGGGATCAGCCCCAGGGGCCGGTCGGTCGATCGTCGGAACATCGCGGCCATCGGGCAACCTCCGGTTAGAGGGAAATCACAGGCTCTGCTGGAGCAGGTCGATCGCCAGCCAGGCGGCCCAAGTGATGGCCATCCAGGTTAACAAACCCGTGACGACCTGGCAGGCGAGGCGGAAACGGGGCGGGGCGCATGGACAGAGATTATCGACCACCAGGACGAGAAAAATGAACTGGGCGCCGCAGAGTCCGGTGAGGGCGAGACTGGTCAGGAGCCGGCGGATGGTCGGGCCGTCGTAGTCGGCGACCTGGCCGAGGGTCAGGCCCAGGAGCATCATGGCCAGGGCCCAGGCCCAGCCGAGCAGGACGCGGCGGAGCGGGATGTGGGGCGAGAGGACGGCGTTCATGGTGCGGCAGCGCCCTGGAGCAGGCCGGCGGCGAGTTCGCGGACGGCGTCGGCGACGGCGTGGACGGCTTGGTCGGGCTGGGCGCGCAGGGCGGCGACCTTGCGGACGAGTGCGGAGCCGACGATGGCGGCGTCGGCGACGGAGGTGACCTGGCGGACCTGCTGGGGTGTGGAGATGCCGAAGCCGGCGGCGATGGGCAGGTCGGTGGCCTGTCGGAGCTGTTGGAGGCGGTTGGTCAGGTCGGGGGGGAGTTCGCCGCGCTCGCCGGTCAGGCCGGCGCGGGCGACGACGTAGACGAAGCCGGTGCCGGCGCGGGCGATGCGCTCGGCGCGCTGGGGGGGCGTGGTGGGGGCGACGAGGAGGGTGAAGGTGAGGCCCTCGGCGAGGACCAGGTCGCGTGCGGGGGCGGACTCGTCGACGGGGAGGTCGGGGAAGATGAAGCCGTCGAAGCCGGCCTGCTTGGCGAGGCGGATGAAGGAGGCGGGGCCGATGCGGTGGACGATGGAGTAGCTGACCATGGCGACGAGTCCGAGCTTGAGGCGCGGACGGGCGTCGGCGACGGCCTGGAAGAGTTGGGCGGGCTTGAAGCCGTGGTCGAGGGCGTACTGCATGGACTCCTGGATGACGGGTCCGTCGGCGATGGGGTCGGAGAAGGGGATGCCCAGTTCGCAGAGGGCGGCGCCGGCGTGCTCGGCGGCTTGGACCATGCGGAGCGTGGCGCCGACGTCGGGGTCGCCGGCGGTGAGGAAGGGGATGAGGGTCTTGGCCCCCCTACCGTCGCGGCCGGCGTGGTTTTTTTGCTGTTTGAAGATGGTTGGGATACGGCTCATGAGCCGTATCAAGATACGGCCCGGGGGGCGGTGGGGCAACGCGAGCGCGGCACTCGGCGGGGCATGAGCGTGAGGGTTGAGCGCCGGGCAGACGAGGGGGAAACATAGGAGTCTGGCGCGGGGGAGCGGGCGGGGTTGATTGACCCGGGGCTCGCGCCCCGGCTTGGAGGAAGACGTGGGGGAAGCGGCTAGGTCTCGATGAACTGGAGGGAGATGGCGCTGATGGGCAGGAGGATGACGACGGCGAGCCAGGCGGAGGCGACGGGGTTAAGCGCGGGGACGCTGTAGAAGCTGAGCATCAGGCCGAAGCCCCAGGCGGTGATGCAGGCGGCGGCGGCGTAGAAGGCGAGCATGACGAGGTTGGCGGGACGACGGACGAGGAAGAAGGGCAGGCCGAGGAGGAGGATCAGGACGTTGACGACGACGCCGGAGAAGCGGGAGTGCATGATGTGGGTGACGAGGGGGCGGTCGACGGAGGCGTTGGCGGCGAGGACGAGGAGCTGGTGGATGCTGACGAGGCGGGGGTAGGCGGAGGCTCGTCGGGCGAGGATGACCTCGGGTGTGAGGCTGGTCTCGAAGCTGGACTGGATGACGGGCTCGGGGGGCTGGGCGGCGAGGGTGCGGTCTCGGCCGAGGGCGGGTTCGACGGCGTAGCCGTTGACGAGGGTCCAGACCTGGTGGTCGGCGTCCCAGAGGGCCTGGGAGGCGCGGATGCGTTTGAGGGCCTTGCCGTTGGGGTCGCGGACGAGGACGGTGACGCCCTGCATGGTGGGCGTGCCGGGGCCGGGGATGAAACGCTGGGCGGTGAGGAGGCTGCCGTTCTGGTCGCGGAGGTAGGCGAGGGTGTAGGAGCGGTAGGCCTCGCGTTTGAGGTCGGTCTTGTCGCGGACGAGCTTTCCGGCGAGGGGGGGGATGACGAATTCCTGGATGGGAAGGAGCAGGAGGTTGAGGGCGATGGCGACGCCCAGGACGGGTGCGGCGAGTCGGTAGAGGCTGACGCCGCCGGTCAGGACGGCGGTCAGTTCGCCCTGTCGGGCCATGGCGGCGTAGGTAAAGCCCATGGCGCCGACGACGACCAGGCCACAGACCATGACGAAGAGGCGGATGACGACGGGCCAGTAGTAGTCGACGCTGATGCGGACGAGGGCGGGGAGGAATCCGCCGAGGTCGTGGGCGTGGCGGCGGGCGGCCTGGACGAACTCGTCCATGGTGGCGACGAAGTCGACGAGGACGAAGAGGGTCATCAGGACGCCGAGGAGGATGGCGAAGTTGATGAGGTATTGACGGATGATGTAGCGGTCGAGGGTGGGCATGGGCTAGAGGTTAGTGGCGGATGAGTTTGAGGTAGTTGTAGACGGAGGCTCCTGCGAGCAGGAGGTTGCCGGTCCAGAGGATGGCGAGGCCGGGGTAGATGGTGGCGTTGGGGCGGGTGGTGACTTCGCGGCCGCCCTCGGCGAGGACGACGGCGAGGGTGGTGAAGAGAAAGACCCAGGCGAAGGTGACGAGGATCATGCGTCCGTGCTGTCGGAGGGACATGACGGTGGCCAGGAGCAGGACCAGGGCGCCGGAGACGGCGGTGGCGGCGCGGTCGTGGAGCTGGGCGATGGCCTTGCGGAGGAGGTCGGCGATGGCGGTCCGTAGGGCGGAGAGCTTGTCGGCGACGGAGATTGAGGAGACGAAGGGGTCGAGGGAGGCGGCGTGGATGAGTTCGGCGGTGGAGGCGGAGGCGAGGTTGGGGAGGGTGGGCTGGGGCCAGCGGGCACGGGGGAGGGTCAGGCGGGTGTGTCCGGTGCTCGATCCGGTGGCGGCGTCGTGGACCTGGACGTCGGAGAGTTCGATGAGCATCAGGACGTCGGGGCGCGGCTCCTGGACGTGCTGGAGCTCGATGGTGGCGGACTTGGCGTTGGCGACGCGCTGGACGGAGCCGTTGATCTCTTCCTCGAGGCGGACGTCGCGGCGGGGGTCGGCCTGGAGGAGCAGGACGTCGCCGCGTCGTTCGACGCGTGGGGCCTGGAGGTGGTAGCGGTGCTGGTCGGGTCCGGCGAGGAGTTCGAGGGCGTCACTTCCGGGGGCGGGGGCGGGGGCGGTCAGGCGCGCGGGCATCTGGCGGAGGAGCTCCTGGTCCATCATGGCGAAGTAGAGCTCGCGGCGGGCGCGGTGGATGTTGCCGAATCTTTCGGGCTGGCGGCCGAGCTGGCGGAGCTCGGGGAGGCTGAGGAACTGGGGGTCGTCGCGGAGGGAGCTGACGATGCGTTGGCGCGGGAGCTCGAAGTCGTCGGAGGCGAGCAGGACGCCCTCATCGGGGTGGAAGAGCATGACGTTGCGGAGTCGGACGGTCATCCAGGTCTGGCCCTCGTGGACGAAGACGTAGACGTCGGCGGACTCGGCGGTGACCTCGGCGCGGAGTCGGCCCTGGTCGTCGGCGCGGCTGCCGGCGAAGCCGTGGAGGGTGAGGCGTCGCTTGGGGGGGACGACGGAGGCGAGGGCCTCGGGGGGGATCTTGCCCTCCTGGGCATGGTCGGCGTAGACGAGCCAGTCCTCGAGTCGGATGGGCTGGCCGCGGTTGATGAGGTTGAGCAGGACCTCGGGGTCCTCGGTGAAGAGGAGCTGCTCGCGGTGCTGGTAGAAACGGGGGATCCACCAGTTGCTGGCGGTGAAGAGGGCGAGGGTGAGCAGGAGGCCGACGAAGACGACGGGGACGAGGAGGGTGCGGTAGCTCAGGCCCGCGGCGCAGGCGGCGAGGATCTCGTTGTCGTTCTTGAGTCGTGAGAAGGTGGCGGTGGCGGCGAAGGCGACGGCGAAGGGTGCGGCGAACTGGAGCATCATCGGGGCGGTGTAGTAGACGAACTTGAGGAAGGTGCCGGGACGGAGGAGTCCCTGGCTCAGGGGCTGGAGGCTGCTGGCGACGCTGATGACGGCGACGAGGGCCAGCGCGCTGACGGCGAAGAGCTTGAGGAGGTCCTTGAGGATGTAGCGGTAGAGGGTCCAGGGCATGGGAGGACTTGATGGTACCGCCTGGGGGGGCGGAGCGCAAGGGGGGGGCCCCCTACCGAGTCGAGCGAACCTTTCGGTGTCGGCATCCGACTATAGGTGAAGGCTCAGCGAGACGGCCGTTTGGCAAGGCGAGGCTCAATGGCTAACGAACAGCAATTCAAGATCGGCACATGGTTCGTGGCCACGCGCGGGGTCAAGGAATATCGACAGTCGATCGCGACGTGGGTAGGCCCGCAGGACGTGGTGCTCGAGATCGGCTGCGAGTGGGGCACGACCACGGCGATGCTCGCCCGGCATTGTCGCACCGTTGTTGGCACCGACATCAGCGGCGAGTGCGTCGAACGGGCGAGGCGGAGCCATGCCGGGATCCGCTTTGAGGCGCTCGACGCCTTTGACGTGCGGGCGGCGCAGGGGCTTGGAGAAGCGTTCAGCAAGGTGTACATCGATATGTCGGGCCTGTCGGGCTATCGGTCGCTCCTGGACGTGATCGCGCTGCTGAACATGTACGCGACGGTGCTGCGGCCAAAGGCAATCGTTGTCAAGAGCGGATCGCTCAAGCATTTCGCCGCGCACTGCGTGGCATGGAATCCGTCGCCAATCAGAAGAGAGGTTGAGCATGCCCCCACGGGTTGAATCATTGACGGTTGAGCAGGCTGGACAATTACTGGCGCCGATCGGCAAGGTCTGCATCCGCGGCATCGAGCGCACTGGCAGCATCAATGACGTTTTTCGAGTCACGACCACGGACCGGGGCAACTTCTACGTCAAGTTTCACACGGCCCGCTGGTATGCCAATGAGCCGGACGCGTTCTTCTGTGTGGAGCGGGAGGCGGCGGTGCATCAACTGCTGGCCAAGCGGGGGATGCCGCTGCCCTACGTGGCGTGGGGAGACCTGACGCGGAAGATTGTGCCGTTGTCGTGCTACATCTGTGGAGAGCTTCCGGGGCGGCCGATTACCGAAGCGATCGCGGCTGACCCGGCGGCTGGGCCGCGGATGCTGCGGGAGTTGGGGGCGTACTTCCGCAGGTTGCACGTGATCGAGTTCGGCACCGCGGGCTTGCTCGACGCGCGGCATGCGGTGTTCGCGCCGCCGACGGGGCCGGTGCCCGCGATGCCGACGGTATGGGACGGCGGTTCGATGCACCGCGCGGAGGCCTTGCAGAGAGATAGCCTGGAGCAGCTTGAGAGGCTGCGACGGGAGAGACTGCTGCCGGAGGCGACGCTGGGGTTGCTGGAGGGTCTGTTTCGTCGAACGGCTGAGGTAGCTGGTGAGGGCTATTGGCCGCCGCGGTTTACGGTGGGCAACTGCCACGCGTATCACTTTTACGTCGATCGGCGGGGCGGGGAGTACGACGTCACCGGGTTCTATGACTTTGAGGCGGTCTCGGCGGGCAATCCGCTGACGGATATCGTGGAATTGGCCGTGACGTTGACCCCTAGCACGCATGGCTTGGCTTGGCAGGAGCCGTTCTTTGAGGGCTACGGGCGCCTACCACCGCTTGAGCCCTACAAGATCTTCCTGCTAAGCTACCTGCTGCCTGAATATGGGACATCGAAGCGGGAGCTCATACCGGACCCGCCATGGTTCGCGGGGCGGCTGCCCAGTCTGCTTTCGGCCGATACGTGGGATGCCTTGGAATGGTACCCGGGAGGCAATGGAAAATGATCGGTCGCGGGCGAACCTTTCTAGAGGCGTCTAGCGACCTTTAGGTGGGCGAAGTGAAAGAACCGGCTGGAGCGGAAGATGACGCGACGTTGGTGCGCAGGGCGCTGGCTGGCGGGGCCGAGGCGTTCGGGGGGATCGTGCGCCGGTACCAGGATGCGGTGTTCGCGGTGGCGCTGGCGCGGCTGGGGGACTTTCACGAGGCGGAAGATGTCACGCAGAATGTGTTGGTGGAGGGGTATCAGCGACTGGAGTCGCTGAAGGATCCCCGGCGGCTGGGGGCGTGGCTGCGGTCGATGGCGATCCACAAGGCGATTGACGTGGTGCGGCGGCGTCAGGCCTCGCCGGTGGCGCGGGCGGAGGAGATCGGCCAGCAAGTGGCCGCCAGGCGGGAGCGGCGGCACGAGCTGCATGAAGAGGTCATGGCGGCAGTCGGCCGGTTGAGCCAGACGCAGCGGGAAACGACGACGCTCTTTTACATCAACGGGTACTCGATGCAGGAGGTGGCGGGGATCCAGGAGGTGCCGCTGGGGACGGTCAAGCGTCGGCTGCACGAGGCGCGGGCGAGGCTCAAGCAAGAGATGATGACGATGGTCGAGGGCGTTCTGAAATCGGAGGCGCCCGACGATAACGCATCGCGGCGGGTGTACGAGCTGCTGACGGCGCGCGGCGAGGACGGCAGGCTCGCAAACGTCCGACAGTGGTGGCAGACCGCGGGTGAGCTGACCCGAATCGGCGAGGCAGGGTTCGACGGATTTCGCGGGGTGATGGGGTCGGCGCACTCGCCGACGCGTGTGTGGGCAATGAACCTGCTGGGGGGTCTGGCCAAATCGGGGCTGGATGTGGAGCATCTCGCCGTCGGGGGGCTGAAGGACCCCAACCGCAAGGTGCGTCGCTTCGCGCTGACCGTGCTGGAGAACACACGGGAAAGCCGGTTGGTGAAGCAGAAGGGGTATGTGCGGCTGGTTCTGCCGCTGCTGGGCGACGCGAGCAGGCGCGTGCGGCGGGCGGCGGCGTGGACGCTGGCCCCCTGGGCGCAGCATGTGCCGGTCAAGGCGGCGGTGGAGGCGCTGGCCCGTGAGCAGGATCGGAAGACGGCGGAGCGAATGCGGATATTGGTCAAGGAGATCCTGCGCGTTCAGGGTGCAGATGCTACAAACTGATGGCGGAAGGCGGCCGGACCCGGCAGAGGCTCGGATGTGCTTCTGAGCGCGAAAGGCTGGCCGCTGCCGGACGGGTGAGCACACGCCCGTCCGGCCCGCCGCTTTTTGGGACTTGGCGGGCCCAGCGGATGCATCGGCCTGAGACGGGAGAGGGATGCGAGAGGCAGCGTGGCGATCTGCGCCATGCCCCCTGCCGCCCCCCTACCGCTCTCTCTGCCCCCTACCGTTGGCGGAGTAGTTTGCGCTGGCTGGATATGAGCTGGCGGATGCCGGTGGCGGCGAGGTCGAGGAGTTGGTCGAGCTGCTTTCGGGTGAAGGGCTCTCGCTCGGCGGTGCCTTGGACTTCGATCAGACGGCCGCGGTGGTCCATGGCGACGTTGAGGTCGACGTCGGCGCGGGAGTCCAGGGCGTAGTCGAGGTCGAGATGGGGGCGGCCGTCGACGAGTCCGACGCTGACGGCGGCGACGGGGCCGATGAAGGGGTTTGCGGTCTTGGGGAGGAGACCTTGCTTCTTGGCCCAGTCGAGGGCGTGGGCGAGGGCGACGCAGGCGCCGGTGATCGAGGCGACGCGTGTGCCGCCGTCGGCGCTAAGGACGTCGCAGTCGCAGGTGATCAGGAGGCCGGGCATCTGGTCGAGGCGGACGGCGGCGCGGAGGACGCGGGCGATGAGGCGCTGGATCTCGGTGGCGCGGCTGTTGGGGCCGCGCTTGGAGCGCTGGGGGGTGGCGCCCGGAAGCATCGCGTATTCAGCGGTCACCCAGCCGCGGGAGGGCTTGCCGTCGGGTCCGACTTGCTTGCGGAGCCAGGGGGGGAGGTCGGTCTCGACGCTGGCGGTGCAGAGGACTCGGGTCTGGCCGAGTTCGATGAGGATGCCGGCGGGGGCTCCGGGGGCGGGGGATGAAGAAGGGTAGCGCTTGAGGGTGACGGGGCGAAGCTGGGTGGGGCGGCGGGAAGGAGATTTCGTGGTGCGGGTTGGCATGGGTAGAGAAGTAACAGAGCATCGGCGCAGGGGCAAACTGGTGAGGGCTAGGGGGCGGAGGAGAGGTCGGGCGAGGGCGTCGCATTCGAGGACTGCGCGAACGCGCGGAGCTTGAGCAGGTCGACGACCATCGCCACGACGCGTCCGTCCTGGACGGTCTGGTGGACGGTGACGTGGTCGCGGCCGGCCCAGGCGGCGCCGCCGAGGATGCCGCAGAGCAGGTCGTCGAAGTAGGTGGGGTCGGCGACGGCGGCCTGATCGAGGAACATGTGGGTGTAGCCGGAGCGGAGCAGGAGATCGACGATCGGCTCGATCTGGTGGAGCTGTGTGGCCTGGCGGTCGAGGTCGACGTTGTCGGAGATGCGGGTGGCGTGGAAGTCGGTGAGGTAGTAGGTGCGGGCCTCCTTGGTGAAGATGACGGCCTGGTCGCGGGGGAGATGGGTGCGGATCCAGGCGATCGAGGGCCAGCCGGTGAGCCGTTGGAGCTGGGCATCGGGTGGCGGGGAGGCGGCGAGCTCGAGGGGGGCCTTCCAGGGGACATCGGCGAAGAAAAGGGTCAGGGCGGCGAGCAGGAGGATGACGGGGGCCTGGAGCCTGTGGATCGAGGGGCGGGTGTTGTGGAAGAGGGTCGAGGCATAGGCGGCGGCGAGGATGACGCCCAGGACGATGCCGGGGGCGAACAGCCGGTTTTCGAGCTTGGGTCCGGCGGCGATGAGGAAGATCAGGAAGGCGGCGCCGAGCATGTGGAGGGACCACTCGAGTTGGGGGCTGAGGCCCCGCCAGAAGGCGAGGGGGAACAAGGGCAGGAGCCAGACGAGGGGGCTGCTGATCAGGAAGTCGGTGCAGCGGAGGAGGATGAGGGGTCGGTCGAGGAGGTTGTCCCAACCGCCCTCGAAGTCGCGGGCGAGGCCGGCCTGCCAGGTGGGGCCGAGGCAGGGGCTGGGGAAGAGCTTGTTCATGGCGGGGAAGAAGGGGTTGCCGGTCTGCAGGCCGTTGCGGAGGAGGATGGGGGAGGCGGCGAGGAGGGCGGCGAGGAGGAGGCAGGCGAGCTGTCGGGGGCGGCGTTGGCGGAGCAGAAGGCAGGCGGTGACGAGGGTGAGGGGGAGGAGGACGGCGGCGGTGGTGAACTTCGAGGCGAAGGCGGCGCCGAGGAGCAGTCCGGCGGCGAGGCTGTGGCGGATGGTGCGGGCGCCGGTGGCGAGGATGACGAGGAAGGCGGCGAGGACCCAGAGGACCGATCCCCAGTCGTTCTTGGCGAGGTAGGCGGTGAAGAGGATCTGGGTGGGGGTGAGGCCGGCGAGGGTGGCCAGGAGGGCCCAGGGACGGGTGACGCCAAGTCGGCGGGCGAGGGCGTAGATGGCCAGGGCGGAGCCGGCGAAGCCGGGGAGGGCGTGGAGCCACTGGCCGAAGAAGTGGGCGGCGAGGAGGCCTCGGCCTTCGGGGGCGGCGAGGAGCTGGTTGGGCCAGAGGAGTTGGGCGTCCCAGAGGCCGGCGTGGTAGTGGGCGATGTTGGTCGGGTCGAAGACGATGCGGCCCTGGTCGAAGCCGTAGCGGGCGGCGACGAGGTTGTACCAGAGGGGGTCCTGGAAGAAGTGAAGGCGGCTGGCGGAGGCGAGGACGAGCAGGAGCAGGAGGGCGAGAGCGAGGAGGAGGATTCGCTCGGTGCGGGTCATCGGCGGGCGGGGCGGATCGCGTGATGCGTGGGGATCGGTGCGGGAGGGGAAGAAGGTTGTGATGAGGGGGCCTGCGGCCATGAGGGCGAGCCAGATGAGCCAGACGCGCGGTCCGGCGACGCCGAGCAGGCCGAGGACGGAGGCGAGGATGGCCATCCAGACCGAGCCGAGGGCGAGGGTGATGGGGAGCGGGTCGTGGCGGAGGTCGAGCAGACGAGCGGCGGCGGCGCCCCCGCAGACGGCGCTGATCAGCCAGGCGAGGAAGATGAGGAAGAGTCCGAGCTGCTGGAGGTGGGTGAAGGGGTCGGTAGGGAGGACGGGGGGGCCGGCGAGGAGGCGGCCGAGGAGCAGGGCGAGGAGGAAAGGCGGGAGGGACAGCCAGCGGTTGGCGAGGAGGTCACGGGCACGGGATTGCGACCGTGAGAGGGGCGATGGGCTCGGGCGGTCCGAGGCGTCGAGAGGCGCTGTCGAGGGCAGAGAGGATCGGTGCATGTCCTGGTCCCGCCGGTCGATGACGGGGCGAATCAAGAGGGGTCTTGAGGGTGGGATCGTATCATGACATATTGGTTACGCAAGTAGATTATTGAGACGATTTTGTCGTTCATTGGGGGCGTGCGCGGAGGCCGGGGGGGATTGCGGGGGGCTGATCTGATCGCCCGCCTGCTCCACTAGCTCGTGACGACGCAGCGGGTTCGGGGCCGCGTTTACCGGCTGAACTTTGCGACCGGCTTGGTGAACACGACGCGATCGCCACCGAGACCCCAATAGTCCTTGACCACAGGGAATCCGGCCCCGCTGTCGTGACCGCAGAGATTCATCCCGATGCTGCGGTGGAACTGGATGGAGCCGGTCTGGCTGGGCGGGGTAATGGCCTTGATGGTCTGGCATCCCTTCGCGGCCACACACGCTTCGAATGCGGCGTAGAGGGTGCGTGCGAGTCCCTGCCGGCGATGATCTGCGTGGACCGCGACCATGTGCACGTATCCGACCGGCTCGGTCTGGGACAACATGCCCATCAAGTACGCGATCACCTTGTCCCCGTCCCGCACGACGAAGGCCGTGTCACCGAACTCATAGAGAAACATTGGATGATTGAGCGTTCGTAAGCGATCAGAATCCGCGCCCCAGAAGTCGCGCAGGCCGCCCATGATTTGGTCGAAGTCGGACTTGGTCATCCGGGTGACCGAGGTCATCGGTTTGCTCCAAGCTTTCCCCGTTGTGTCGGCTCGCGACTCTTGACCTGCCCCACGGTTGACACCACTTCTATGTTAACTGAACCGGTGTGCCCTGGGGTTGATCAGTCGGACGCAGCGCCGTGGAGGCTGGCGAGGTCGAGTCGGCGGTCGGGGAGGAGACGGTGGGGGACCATGCCGAGCTTGTGGTAGGTGCGGTGGGCGGGGAGGTTCCACATCTCTGTGTTGAGGGTGGCGATGCGGGCGCCTTGCTGATGGCCCAGGGCGAAGGCGCGGGTGACGAGGGCGGCGGCGATGCCCTGGCGGCGGTGAGATTCGCTGACGCTGAGCATGTAGAGGTTGACGCAGGGTGAACCGAGCTTGGCGGTGTGATATGGCAGCATGACCCAGCCGGCGTGGGCGACGCGCCGGCCGTCGTGGAAGGCTTCGATCTGGCGGGGGGCGAAGCCGAGCCAGGATTGGGTGACGGCCGGGTTGGTCGAGGTCAGGGGGGAATCGACGTAGTCGAGGTCGAGGCGGGCGGGGAGGACGTGCGGTGGGCGGTCGAGGTGGGCGACGAGGTAGGTGTTCTCGCCGGTGAGCTTGAAGCCGGAGAGGGAGAGGGCGAGGTGGACGTGGGGGAGCGAGGCGGGGCAGAGGCGTTCGCCGCCCATGAGCAGGCCACGGTAGAAGGGGTTGCCGCTTTCGGTGTCGATGGCGTGGATGGAGGTGTGGCCCTGGGCGCGGAGCCAGCGGACGGCTTCGGCGACGAGGGCGAGGCCGACGTGGAGGTCACCGGGGCGGTAGACGAGGATCTGGAGGCCGGCGAAGAGGTTGGTGGGGTCCATCCAGGTCTCGGTGGCGTGTGCGACGGCGGCGTGGGACCAGCCGACGATTTGGCCTTGCTCGCGGGCGACGAAGAGGCCGGCGGGGTCGAAGTAGGACTTCGACGCGATGAGCTGGGTGAAGAGGTCGGGGGTGAGAGGCGCGATGAAGGGCTCGGGCGCCATCTGGTCGTTGTAGAGGGCGACCATGGCGGGCAGGTCGTCGGGGCGGTAGGTGTCGATTTGGAGGGGCATGGGGTGGTGTGTCACCCAGCGGTGTTGGGGGCGGGATATGGGTTGTCGATAGACCATTTGTACCCCCCGGCGGAGCCGGGGGCTGAAACAACGGAAGATCACGGAGAAACGAGCGAGATCCTGGGGTCAGGCGGTCTTGGGTTTGAGGTGCAGGCGGCGGTCGAAGACGAGGGTGTGGGGGAGCATGCCGAACTTGTGGTAGGTCTGCTGGGCGGCCATATTGTCCATGTCGACGCCGACGGAGGTGAAGCGGGCGCCCATCTCGTAGCCGTGGACGAGCATGCGGCTGACCATGGCGGCGCCGATGCCCTTGCGACGGTGGGACTCGTTGACGGCCATCATGTAGATGTTGACGACGGGGGCGCCGAGCTTGGCGGCGTGGTAGGGCATGACGACGTAGCCGGTGACGCCGATGGATTTGCCGTTTTCGAGGGCGTCGATGACCATGGGCTCGAAGCCGACAAAGGACTGGCGGGTGGACTCGTGGTTCATGGTCAGGGGGGCGATCTTGTATTCGAGGTCGACGGCGGCGTCGAGGACCTTGGGGGGGGCGGTGAGGGGGCCGACGCGGAGGGTGCCGCTGCCGATGACTTCGAAGCCGCTGAGTGAGAAGGCGAGGTGGACGTGGGGGATGGAGGCGGGGCAGAGGCGTTCGCCGCCGATGCAGAGGCAGCGGTAGAAGGCGTATCCGCGGGGGCAGTTGATGGCCTCGATCTGGTCATGGCCGGTGGGGCGGAGCCAATTGACGGCCTCGGCGACGAGGGTGAGGCCGACGTGCAGGTCCTTGGGGCGGAAGACGAGCATCTCGATGCTGGCGTGGGTGCGGTTGTGATCCATCCAGACCTCGGTGGCGTGGGCGACGCAGGCGTGGCACCAGCCGACGACCTGGCCTTGCTCGATGGCGATGAAGAGGCCCTTGGGATCGAAGTAGGGCTTGGGGGCGACGAGCTTGTTGAAGATGTCGGGGGTGAGCGTGACGATGTGGGACTCGACCGCGGCCTGCTCGTTGAAGAGGTCGATCATGGCGGGGAGGTAGTTGGGGTTGTACGTTTCGATCTTGAGGGGCATGGGCGTGTCCTGGTGCGGGGCGTGGGTTGTGAGGGGAACTCGGGGCGAGTGACGAACGAAACGAAAGTGCCGGGATTTGCCGCGTGAATGACCACGCGATGCGACGATGGATCGGTAGAATAGCCGCCTCACGCCTAACTTCAAGGATCCATTGTATGACGACCAAGATCATCCTCGATACGGACATCGGCAGCGACATCGACGACGCTTTCTGTCTGGCGTACCTGCTGGCGCAGAAACAGTGCGATCTTCTGGGCATCACGACGGTGTCGGGTCAGGCGACGATCCGGGCGCAGATGGCCAGCGCGATGTGCAAGATCGCGGGGCGGGACGACATCCCGATCATCCCGGGGGTCGAGAAGCCGATGCTGTTCAAGTTCATGCAGACGACGGCGATGCAGGCGCCGGCGCTGGCGAAGTGGCCGCACAAGAAGGATTTCCCGCAGGGGCAGGTGCTCAATTTCCTGCGTGACACGATCCGCAAGCACCCGGGGGAGATCGTGCTCTTGACGATCGGGCCGCTGACGAACATCGGGCTGCTGTTCACGCTGGACCCGGAGATTCCGTCGCTGCTCAAGGGTCTGGTGATGATGTCGGGGGTGTTCACGAACCGGATGGCGCAGGCCGGGCCGCGGGAGTGGAACGCGTTCGTCGATCCGCACGCGACGGCGATCACGTACAAGCACGCGGTGAAGGTGCATCGGTCGATCGGTCTGGACGTGACGAATCAGGTGGCGATGCCAGCGGCGGAGGTGCTCAAGCGCTGCACGGCGCCGGTGCTCGGGCCGGTGCGGGATTTTCTCGAGGTGTGGATGAAGCAGTGGACGATCCCGGTGCTGTTCCATGACCCGCTGGCGGCGGTGACGATCTTCGACGAGCAGATCTGCAAGTTCGAGCGCGGGACGGTGGTGGTGGAGCTGGGGGGGAGCGACCGGGTGCAGGGGATGACGCTGTGGAACAAGGATCCCAAGGATGGACCCCCCGGAAGCGCGGGGCCGCATGAGGTGGCGCTGGGGGTGGATGTGCAGCGGTTTTTTGATCACTACTTTGGGGTGTTCAAGTAAGACGCACTGCAGGAAAACCGCAGGCGTAAAGAACCAGCCCGGCCGCCGCGGCGACCGGATCCCACCCGCAGGAGCGGGTGGGCTTTCGCCTGCAATATTGCCACAATGCGTAGTAAGATGGGCGAGACGGGACATTCGCAACATCTATTCAACCCCGCCCTGGTGCGGGGTTTTTTTGTGTGGGGGGCGATTGGTTCGTACCCCCGGCAGAGCCGGGGGGTATGGGAGGCGATGCCAAGCGGACGGGCTCAACCGGTTGCCTTTTTGGGCCGATGTATTACAATGTAATACACCATGGGCATGCTCAACATCCGCATCCCGGACAAGCTCCGACGGGAGCTCGAGCGGCTGAGCCGACGGCAGGACCGGCCGGTGAGCGAGGTCGTGCGCGAGTCGCTGCGGCGATACGTGGCGATCGAGAAGTTCCACGCGCTGCGGAGCAAGACGCTGCCGCTGGCCGAGGCGCAGGGGCTGCTGACGGACGAGGACATCTTCAAGGCTGTCTCGTGAGAGTGGTGCTGGACACCAACGTGTTGCTGGCCGCCTTCGGCACGCGGGGGTTGTGCGAGGGGCTGCTGGACGTCTGCCTTGAGTTTCACGAATTGGTCGTTAGCCGGCACATTCTTGACGAGCTGGAGCGACATCTGACGGGCAAGTTCAAGATGCCCAGGCGGCGGGCGGGTGAGATCGCGCGGTTTCTGCGCGCGGAGTGCGAGGTGGTCGAGCCGGCGGCGGTGGCGAAGGGCGTGGTCAAGGATGTCGATGATCTGCCGGTGCTGGGGACGGCGGTGGCGGGGAAGGTGGACGTGCTGGTGACGGGGGATCGGGAACTGCTGACGCTGGGGTCGATCGAGGGGATTGCGATTCTTTCGCCGCGGACGGTGTATGAGCGGATGAGGTGAGGGGGGGCGATTTCTAGGGTCGAAGGGTGCTGGGCGATTAACGCATGTTCGCGGCCGCAGCACGCAGCGCCCTTCGGGACGCTGCGTGGCACCCGGCTTTCGCCCGCCGCCTTGCCCAACCTATGCAATATCATAGAGTCTTCGTACAATAGCCTGCGATTCCCCTTTCGGCCGCGCCTCGGGCAGATGTTTCGCGTCTTGACTGAGGAGAGCCCGTTCATGGAAAAAGGAAATGAAATCCTCGAGGCGCTCCGCCGCATCGAGTCGGCCCAGAAAGCGCATCACGAGGAATGGCAAGCCGTCGTCAACCGTGCACAGGAGCAGCAGCGAAGCGCCATCGTGTCTGTGACCAAGATGAAAAGGCGAACGGCAATTTGGATTGCTCTGCTGGTCGGCGTAGCCCTGTTACTGACTCTTTACCCACAGCTTTTGGGGTGGTGGGCTGCTCGCTCGCTCTGTCCTGCACCTCAGGGCGTGGTCGACACCTCCCGCTTCGACGGCCGTTACAGCTTCGACCAGGCCGCGACTCTCGCGGCAGGCACCTCGTCTTCACCTGGCGATCCAACAACCCAGGCCACTGCCCAGGACCTCAGCGAGTGGGCGGCTGAGCAATTCGCTGATTTCACCGTCGACAACGGCGTCATCCGGTCGGGCCGCGGACTAGTCCAGGAGTTCCGGCTTGTCCAGACCCAGAGCATGGGCGATGTCTTGGTCGGCACTGCCGTGTGGCACGAAGATATCCACGACCCGGGCGACAGCAGCCATGTCAGCGTCACCCTCAAGCTGAC
>JADZET010000016.1 GCA_020850375.1 Phycisphaeraceae bacterium
CGACAAGCGCGGGCCGGCGTCCCACGAGAGCGGAACCATTCCACTAGACCCCGGTCCGGGGACGGGGGCCCCGCTTTCGCCCACGGGCCGCGATCCATGCTCCGCCGCTAAGGAGCATCGCGCACACACCCGTGATGGGATCAATCGCACCCCCACCCCCGCCCCCGGATGAGTCGCCGAACGAGGGCAGGTCAATGCTCCGGGACGAGGACGACTGCTGCTGCGCGGGGGCCGCCATCTCTTGCTGAGGACTCGCTGACATCGCCGGCGTCAACGGCATGCCCAGTGCTCTCTCCGATGCAAGCGACTCTGCAGGGATCGCCATCGCCAGCGACTGCGACGCCTTGTCCCGCAGCTGCGCCATCTGCTCCCGCACGCGCTCCTGCGCCGCCTCGTCGCGCTGCACCCGCAGGGCGTTCCGCCGCGACACCTGCCAGCGCTGATACTCCGCGTCGTTCTCCAGCACGATAAAGCTCGTGTACTCCGTCACGATCGAGTACGCCTCGCCGAGCTCGATCACCTTGCCCAGCACGCTCTGCCGCGACCCCGTCCGGTCGGCCTCGCCCAGGATTTCCTGCACGCGATGCCACGCCCACATCCGCTCAATCTGCGGGTTCCCGCCGTCCGCCTTGGGCAGGTCGATCCGCACCTTCTGCTCGACGGGCCGGCCCATCACCGTCATGCGGATCGTCGCCTCGGCATCGCCGTCCCCGCGGTACCGCCCATACACCCGCACCGGCGAGCCGTGATAAAGGTTCGGCAGCTTCTCCGGCGTCACGTCGTAGACCCGCCCGCCGAAGTCGATCGCCAGCTCCTCCGCCACCGGCTTGGTGAGCTTCCGCCTAAACGCCTCGGCGCTCCGCTCAAAGTCATCCTCCCGCGAGATGAACGCCGCCAAGCCGCCCGCGTCCCGCGTCATCTGCTCGAGCAGCGGGCGATTGACCTCATTGCCCACGCCCACCGCGAACACCCGCGCCTGCGCCGGCCTCTGCCGGATCATCTCCAGCAGCGTCCGCCGCTCCGCCTGCTCCGTCATCCCGTCCGACAGGATCACCACGTTCAGAGGCCGATCCGACCCCGCCAGGGCATACGCCGCCCGCAGCGCCGGCGCCAGCTCCGTCCCCCCACGCGCCTCCTGCGTGCGCAGGAACGCCTTGGCTTGCGCCATCCCCTCCGCATCCGCCGCGTGCAGCGAGCCGAACAGCGACCGCGCCGTCACGTTGAAACAGAGCAGCTCAAACCGATCCTCCGGGCCCAGTTTGCTCACGAACGCCTCGACCGCGCCTAGGCTCGTCGCCAGCTTCTCGTCCTTGGCCATGCTCCCCGACACGTCCAGCACGAACACATAGTCCGCCGGCCCGCCGAGCTTCTCGAGCTCCTCACCCGCCGTCAGCGTCAGCAGGAAATACCCGTCCTCCCCCTTCGGCCGCGACGTGATCACGTCCAGCCCCGTCACCGGCCGCGCCGTGTGGAACGACACCACCACGTCCCGCGCCAGCGACCCATTGGGCGTCTCAAGGCTCGCCTGATAGAGGTGCTCGTCATGCTTGGCCACCACCATGTCCTGCGCGTGGCTCGGGCTGACCATCTCGACCATCGGCACTTCGCTGAGCACCCGCAGCGTCAGCGCGAACGGCCCCGTCGTCGTGTCGCGGACATCCTGCCGCGTCACCGTCGCCAGCGGGTACACATACGTCGCCCAGTCATGATCGAAGTCCAGCTCCTGGCTGTATGTCACGCGGACGCGCTGCTCCGCCCCCGCCGCGATCGGGAAGATCCGCATCTCGAACGTCTTGTAGTCCACCTGCTCGAGCAGCCCCGGGTCCTTGGGCCGTGCCTGCCGCTTGTAGCTGTCATAGATCTCCCTCGCCCGCTGCTTCTCGACGACCTCCCCGGTCATCTCCTTGCCGTTGATCCACATGCTGAAATTCGACACCGACGCCCCCTTGGGCACCGGGAACGTGTACAGCGCCTCGACCGTCCGCCGCTCGGTGTTCACGAACACCTGCTCGACCGTCGTGACCGCCACGCCGTTGTTGATCGTGACCTCGACGCGGTGCTCCTTGATCTCGAGCACCCCGCCGAGCCCCCCGTCGGCGATGAGCAGCCCCGCCCCGTAGCTGGCGCTCGTCGGCACCAGCAGCGCCGCGACGAGCAAGGGCAGCATCGACCTCCAGCCCACGATCCGACGATGTATCGCGATCCGTTTCATGGTTCCATCTCCTGTTGGTGGGTTGATTCCGTGTCACGCCCTCTCACAGACACGCCCGGCCGCGAAAAGTTCCCTCCTTTCACGAACACCCCGGCCCGGCCGTGACGCCCGCCTTACGAGCGGACAACTCCACCATGGCACAGGCCGTGCCAGGCGCATCAGAATCCCATAAGACATGATTTGTCAATTATTTGAGAAGATATAAGCCTGGCGGCACCCGCCGCGGATTGCGGATATTTATTCATTGAATGTATACGTACTAGACATACAATGTCCGCCATGCCACCCCTCTTCTCCCGCCCCGCCGACCGCCGCTTCGCCGTCGCCGTCAGCCAACTGATGTACGCCAACCCCTTCCTGACCGAGCGCATCGACCTCGAGCACCAGGCCCTCGGCGAAGACTTCGCCGACGTCCGCCCCGTCTGGAGCCTCGAGGCCGGCGAGGCCTTCGAACGCCCCAACCTCAAACTCCTCCACGACCGCGCCGAGTCCCTCGTCCAGCCAGCCTCGAAGCAACTCGCCGCCGGCTCATCCGCCAGCGATGCCGACCTCCGCCTCTACGAAGACCTGGCCATCTACTGCCTCTTCGAGCGCTACCGCGTCCGCCTGCGCGAGCTGACCCTCCGCGACGCGCCCACCGACCGCCGCACCACCCTCCCCGCCCCCTTCTGGCCCGCCTTCGACGCCGATTTCAACGCGCTCTTCCACCCCGCCGGCCGAACCTTACCCAGCGACCACCAAGCTCCCCACCTCTTCGCCTACTTCTGGCAGGTCCAGCGCGCCTTCACCCACATCTTCCACTTCCTCGTCGGCGGCTCCATGCCCCTGGC
>JADZET010000017.1 GCA_020850375.1 Phycisphaeraceae bacterium
GACCGCGACTTCATCGAGCTGACCAACCTCCAGCGTCAGATCCTCTTCGACGAGCAGGACGTCCGCGACGGCCTGCCCAAGGCCGAGGCCGCCAAACGCAAAATCGCCCCGATTAACTCCCAGGTCAAAGTCACCGCCGTCGTCGACGACGTCAACCACGCCAACATCGAATCCCTTGTCCTGGGAGATGGTCATCCCGTCGACGCCATCGTCGACGGCGTCGACAACTTCGAGACCCGTTTCCTCGCCAACGACGTCGCTGTCAAGCACGCCATCCCCTACATCTACGGCGGCGCCGTCGCCACCACCGGCATGAGCTACGCCATCCTCCCCCACACCCCCGCGGGCGATAAACCCTGGGAAAAACAGCTTCCGGGGGCCACGCCCTGCCTTCGCTGCATCTTTGAGCAAGCCCCGCCCCCCGGCATGAATCCGACGTGCGACACCGCCGGCGTCCTGGGCCCCATCGTCTCGATCATCGCCAACTACCAGGTCGTCGAGACCCTCAAGGTCCTGACCGCCAACTGGTCCGCCATCAGCCCCACCCTCCTGAGCATCGACCTCTGGGCCAACACCGTCCGCCAGCTCAAGGTGGCGCGTGCTTACGACGTCGGCGACTGCGTCTGCTGCAAAAAACGCCAGTTCGAGTTCCTCGACGGCAAATTCGCCAGCGCCACCACCACCCTCTGCGGCCGCAACGCCGTCCAGCTCACCCAGAAACTCTCCGCCGACCGCCTCAAGTTCGACCAGATCGCCGACCGCCTCCGCCCGCACGGCTCGGTCGACGTCAACAAGTTCATGCTCCGCGCCCAGATCAAGGACAACGGCCAGGACTACGAACTGACCCTCTTCACCGACGGCCGCGCCATCGTCAAGGGCACCAAGGAGCCCACCGTCGCCAAGTCCATCTACGCCAAATACGTCGGCGTCTAGCCATGCACCCCGCGGCCGCGCCGCCAAGGAAGTTCCCATGAAGGCCTATGTCCAGCACAACATGAACTTCGCCGTCAACTACCTCCGCCAGCTCCTGGAGGAAGTCGATCCCCACGACCTCGCCCGCACCCCCAAAAACCCCGACGGCGTCGCGCTCAATCCTCCCGCCTGGGTCCTCGGCCACGTCATCACCACCCTGCGCAACCTCACCTGGCTCTTGACCGGCCAGGGCGCTCCCTCCGAAGCCTGGTCCAAGCAGTTCTCCGCCGGCTCCAAGCCCACCGACAACCCCGCCGACTATCCCACCAAGCAGCAGCTCCTCGACGCCTTCAACGAGGCCGCCGCCGCCGCGACTCAAGCCGTCGCCGACGCCACCGACGACCAGCTCGCGCAGCCCAATCCCCGCCCCCGTTTCAACCAGATCGCCCCCAAGGTCGGCGACGCCGTCGTCTTCGTGACGCTCTTCCACCTGGGCCTGCACACCGGCGAGCTCCTCGCCTGGCGTCGCTGCACCGGTGTCGGCCCACGCTTCTGATCCGCACCATCGAGCCCACCCGCTCAAGGAGTTTTAGCCGTGATCGAAGCCCTCATCGCCATGAGCCAGAAGAACCTCGACTACGCCAACCGCCTCGTCGCCGACCTGCCCCCGGAAAAGATGTCGACGCAGCCTCCTGCTGTCACGGGTAAACCCATGAACCACGCCGCCTGGGTCCTGGGCCACCTCGCCTTCGTCGCCGACTTCTACGCCACCGTCCTCGGCGGCGGCCAGCCCGCCGCGCCTAAGCACTGGTCCGACCTCTTCGGCATGAACTCCGCCCCCCAGCCTGACGCCTCCCAATACCCCGCCAAGGACGAACTCCTGCGCGCCCTCGCCGCCGGCCACGATCGCCTCATCGCCGTCGTCCGCGCCAAGCCCGCCGACTTCTGGCCCCAGCCCGTCGCCGACGAGAAACGCCGCGCCCGCTTCGCCACCAACACCGCCCTGGCCGTCCACATGCTCGTCAACCACGACGCCATCCACCTCGGCCAGCTCTCCGCCTGGCGAAGAGCCCTCGGCCTGCCCTCCGTCTAACGAACTCAATGGTTGCCCCCCAGAAGCAGTAGGGGGGTTCGGAACCTCACCCATGTCCACCTTGATCGACGGCATCCTCCTTGGCTGGGACAACAACCTCGCCTACGCCAAGCAGCTCATCGCCGACATCGCGCCTGATCGCATGACCCACCAGCCCCGCCCCGGCATGACCCACCCCGCCTGGGTCCTCTGCCACCTGGGCGTCTATCACCCCGTCATGCTCGCCATGCTCAATGGCCGCCCCTTCCCCGACCCCAAGGACCACCGCTACGGCTTCAACTCCACCGCCGTCGACGACCCCACGCAGTACCCCCCGAAGCAGGACCTGATCGCCTCCTTCGAGAAGCACCACACCCTCATCGCCGACGCCCTCCGTCAGCACGGCGACGCCGCCATGGAGCTCCCCACCACCCTCGACCGCTGGAAGCCCAAGATGCCCCGCAACGGCCACGTCCTGCCCGACCTCATGCTCGTCCACGAGTCCATCCACCTCGGCCAGATCTCCGTCTGGCGACGCGTCCAAGCCATGCCCCGCGTCTAACCGTCCTGCTCACCCTTCATCCACACCCCACACGCGATTGCCCCCCATGCCCTCCGTCATCTACTTCGACAACGCCGCCACCAGCTTCCCCAAACCTCCCCAGGTCGCCGAGGCCATGGCCCGCTTCCTCGCCGAGGACGCCGCCAACCCCGGCCGCGCCGGCCACCGCATGGCCGTCGCCGCCGAGCGCATGCTCGACGACACGCGCCTCAAGCTCACCCGCTTCTTCGACGGCGACGACCACCACCGCCTGGTCTTCGCCCTCAACACCACCGACGCCCTGAACATGGCCATCAAGGGCACACTCCCTTTGGGCGCCACGCCGAAGCCTCACGTCATCACCACGGTGCTCGAGCACAACTCCGTCAGCCGCCCCCTCGTCGCCCTCGCCCAGGCCGGCCAGATCGAATTAACCCAGGTCGACTGCGACGCCCAGGGCTTCGTCGATCCCGACGCCATCCGCCGCGCCATCCAGCCCCACACCGTCCTGATCGCCATGACCCACCCCTCGCATGTCCTGGGCACCATCCAGGACGTCGCCGCCGTGGGCAAGATCGCCCGCGAACACGATCTGCTCTTCCTCCTCGACGCCGCCCAGACCGCCGGCGTCGTCCCCGTCTCCATCAAGCGGATGAACGTCGACCTCCTCGCCTTCCCCGGCCACAACTCCCTCCTCGGCCCCACCGGCACCGGCGGCC
>JADZET010000018.1 GCA_020850375.1 Phycisphaeraceae bacterium
CGATCCAGACGTGGAAGATGCTGTCGGCGTCGGCGACCTCCACCTCCCACTGGTTGAACCAGTAGTCGAAGTCGATCGTGGCGGGCCCGGCGACGTGCCCGGCCGGGGCCTGCATGATCTGGGTGGCGTGGCTGCGGAAGCCGGCGCCCTCGAGCACGCCGTTGGGCTGGCCGTCACGCTGAACGACGGTGCGATTGATCGAGGCGGGGAGCAGTTCGGGCGAGCGAGGATCGATCGCGGCGGAGATGCCCCAGTTGCCGATCCACCGGCCGACGTCGGTGAAGGTCTCGCCCGTCGTGTAGCCGTCGACCGTCTCGGCTGCGACGCCACCGGAGTGGAACTGCCAGGCACGCACGGGGTCAGCGCTGGCATTGATCTCGGCCTGCGTGCGCGGCGAGTCGTAGATCTTGATGAAGGCGTTAAGGTCCTCGCTGTTGGTGTCGACGCCGTTGAAGCCGGCGCCCTCGAAGGTGCCGCCGTTGACCAGGTTGTCGGACATGGCGCCCAGGGCGGGCAGAGCCAGCCCACCGATCGCGGCCGCGAACACCCATTGTGAAACACGCATCGTCATTTCCTCCTTCGTGGTTGCTGCAAGATACGCGGTGATGAAGGCCATCTGCCCGGCGGTCGGGGCGGCGCCAATCAGAGGACGCAACCCAGAAACAACCTGCCGGGCTTAGAAGCTTGGAGTCAAAAGCATCCCACGCATGGCCGCAACACACATGGGCGGTATGCCAGACCGACATTGCGCTGCAAACTTGCGACTTTCAATTTGAACATACCGCGGACTGTCACAAATTCAAGAGGTTCCCGATCGTTTTGGGAAAAATGCCGCCGCATTGTGATGATGAACCTTGGCTGCCGTTGCGGGAGGTCAATGACAGTGGCTGGCCGCAGGACTATATCACATAAATACTGGATTGTATGGTTTTATTGTATTTTTATGTGATCAGCGGGTCTGTTGGCCTGCCTTTTCAATCCGACGAAAACATGGGCCCGATAAGTATGGGGAGGTCGTGCCAGGCGCAGCTTGATCGATGCGCGCAAGCGGTCAGAGGCGCCCTCTCAGAGCCCGGTCGACACCTGACATGCAAGGCCTCGAACCGATGCCCACGCCCACCTCCCAGACCGATCCCACTCTCGGCGAGCCATGGGGTCAGGCTGTGCGGCTCATGCGTGCTCAGAGGTGGGATGAGGCGGCGGCACACCTCGCCCCGCTGGCCGAGGATGATCCGGCGGCGGCGCGGCAGCTGTGTTTGTGCAGGAACCTGCAGGCTTTGCGCAAGTCACGGCCGGCGCTCTACAAGGCGGTGCTCAGGCCGGCCCGGCGCGCCTACCAGATCGTGCCCCTGCCGTCGGGGGCGTCGACGCTGGCCTGGCAGGACGCCCAGGGCGGCACGCGACTGATGAGCCCTGACGGGCCGGACGATCCGGCAGCCGTCCTAAAAGCGCTGGGGAAGGAGTACCAGAACGGCCGGCCCCTGACCCTGCTTGGGCTGGGCGACGGGCACCTGCTCCAGACCCTGAGCCGGCACCCGCCGAAGCTGTTCATGGACCAGGAGCAGGCGGTGTTGGTCTTCGAGCCGGACCCGGGGCTGATCATGGCGTGCCTGCTGATCCATGACTGGTCCGGGCCCGACAGTCCCCTGCTGGCGGGACGGTTCTCGTGGTTCGTCGGGCCGGACTGGAAAGAACAATTTGAGGGGCAATTCATCAACGATCCCTGGATGGCACCGCCGACGGCGCTGGTGTACACGGCGTCGGATCGGCAGCCGGACAGCCTGGGGGATTTCGAGGGCTGGCTGAAGGACTTCAACGATCGGATCACGTCGTTTCAGCGTGATCTTCGGGATCGCTTGCGGGCCCGTTACAGCCGAGTGACCCCCGGTGCGCTGGCGGCCACGATGGCTGGCCGGGGGCCCCGCCCGCCCCGGGGCTTGCTGGTCACCTCACGATTCACCACGGTCCTGCAGTACGCGATGCGTGACGCCCGGGCCGCGCTGGAACGTCTGGGCTGGGAGACCCGCCTGCTGATCGAGCCCTCGCCGCACCACTCGACCACACACGCGACGATCCGTCGTCATCTGGTCGATTTCGAGCCCGATGTGGTGCTGGCGATTGACCACCTGCGGCATGAGGAGGCGGAGCTCTACCCGCAGGGTCTGCTGCACGTCTGCTGGATCCAGGACCACCTGAGCAATCTGACAAACACCAAGGCCGGGGCGTCGGTCGGGCCGTGGGACTACGTGCTGAGCTTCGCCGGTCCGATGTTCATCCGCTCGCACGGCTACCCGGCGGGCCGGATGATCGACGTGCCGATGATGTTCGCGGCGTTGACTCCGCCCCCGCCCCCGCCCCCGGGGGAAGGGGAGCATGGTTCGCGGGGAACGCGGCGGGTGGAGGTGGACGACCTGGTCTACGTGTCGAACGTCTCGGGCCGGCCGGCGGAGATCGTGCCAGGAGTTCTCGAGGGCTGCGAGGGGATGCTGGGCGAGGTGGTGTCGGAGGTTGCGCAGGTCATCATCAAGACCTATGAGCGGGGGGGGGCGATCGCGACACTGGTCGGCATCAAGCGGCTGCTGGACGAGGCGTCGGGATCGCGGGGGCTGCGGATGGTGGCCGAGGTGCGCAACGTGGTGGCGGACCGGCTGTGGGGTCAGCTCAACAGCGCGTTGTACCGCCAGCAGGCGCTGACGTGGGTGGCCGATGCGGCGGACGCGCTGGGGCTGCGGCTGGGCGTGTACGGTCGGGGGTGGGAGAAGCACCCGCGCTTCGGCGGCTACGCGCGCGGGGTGGTGACGCACGGGCCGGAGCTGGCGGAGCTGATGCATCGCGCGCGGATCAACCTGTGCCTGGAGCCGTACACCTGCTTCGCGCATCATCGTCTGCTGGACGGGCTGATGTCTGACGCCTTCTTCCTGGTGCGTGATCACCCGTCGCATGTCTGGCTGCCGCGCCTGTCGGCGCTGCTGGCGGAGCTGGGCGAGGGGACGGAGGCGGCGCAGGACGCGGCGGGGGCGTTGGCGGGGGCGGGGGCCGAAAAACAGGCGCTAAAACAAGTTCTAACGGCATGTCAAGACCTGACCTACGATCCGGACGTCGATCCGGTGGTGTGGGTGCGGGCCTGGGAGCGGGCGGGGCTGCTGCGGGGGGCGGAGATTGCGCTGCCCGATCTTGCGGAGGTGAGCTTCGCGGACGCGGCGTCGTGCCGGCGGAAGGTCGAGCACTTCCTGGCCCATCCGGACAAGCGGCGCGCCATCGGACAACGGCAGCGACAGAGCGTGGCCGACCGGTTGACCTTCGACGCGGGGCTCAGACGAGCCTTTGCGGTCATTGCGGATCGTCTGGCTGAGCAGGCCGCGAGCGAGGAGCGGGCGAACCGGGTTCAATCGGACACCAGCGGGTGAAATTTTGTCGTTAAAAGAGGTCCTGGGCCGACTTAAGATAAAGGATCGGAGCGAGGGAGCCCCTGATGATCGCCACGGATGGCAGGATCACCACGGAGAGGCGGGCGGACGACAGCGCCGCGGGCAAGGTGCTCGAGCTGGCGACGCTTGCGGAGAAGCTGGCCCAGGCGCGTCAGGGCCGGCGGGTGGTGCATTGCCACGGGGTGTTCGACCTTCTGCACGTCGGTCATATCAAACATCTGCAGCAGGCGCGCGAGCTGGGCGACCTGTTGGTGGTGACGATCACGCCGGACCGGTTCGTGAACAAGGGGCCGTCGCGTCCGGCGTTCCCGGAACGGCTGCGGGCGGAGGCTCTGGCGGCGCTGGCGTGCGTGGACTACGTGGCGGTCAACCACTGGCCGCGCGCCACGGAGACGATCCAGGCGTTGCGGCCGGACGTGTTCGTCAAGGGCGGGGAGTTCAAGGAGCTCAGGGACGCCAGCGGGGCCGTGGCCGAGGAGGAGCGGGCGGTGCGTGCTGTCGGCGGGCAGATGGCCTTTACCGATGGGATCACGTTCAGCTCGTCGACGCTGATCAACCAGCACCTCTCGACGTTTCCCCCGGAAGTACAGGAGTACCTGCGCGGGTTTACCCGGAGGCATCCAATTGACGGGGTGCTGAACTACCTGCAGAGTCCGGGGGTGTCGCGGGTGGTGGTGGTGGGCGAGGCGCTCATCGACGAGGACCACTACCGCGACGCGATCGGCAAGAGCTCGAAGGAACCGATGCTGGCGGTGCGTCAGCAGTCGGTCGAGACATGTCCGGGGGGGACGCTGGCGGTGGCGAACCACTTCGCGCCGTTCTGTGAGCGGGTGGACCTGGTGGCGGCGATGGGCAAGTCGTGCCCGCGTCAGGCGTGGGTCAGGCAAAGGCTGATGCCGCAGGTTCGGGCGCACCTTGTCGAGACGGCCGGGGCGCCGACGATCGTCAAGCGGCGGTTCGTCGATCGGTACTTCTTCCAGAAGCTCTTCTCGGTCTATGAGATGAATGACGCGCCGCTGGCCGGGGGTGCGGAGGACGAGCTGGTCACGACGCTGGAGCAGGTGATTCCGGGGGCGGACCTGGTGGTGGTCGTCGACTATGGGCACGGGCTCTTGACGCCGCGGGCGATCGACGCGATCTGCCAGCGGTCGAAGTTGCTGGTGGTCAATGCGCAGTCGAACGCGGGAAATCAGGGCTATCACAGCATCGGGCGGTACCCGCGGGCGGACTGGGCGTGCCTGGCGGAGAACGAGATCCGGCTCGAGGCGCGGGATCGCTACGGCGACTTGCGGCCGATGGCGGAGCACCTGGCGGAGAGGCTCGACGCGCAGGGCGTCATCGTGACGCGGGGGTCGAGGGGAAGCCTGCTGTTCGGGCGATCGGAGGGGTTCGTGGAGGTGCCGGCAGTGGCGGGCCAGGTCAAGGACCGGATGGGGGCGGGTGACACGCTGCTGGCGGTGGCGAGTTTGTGCTTGGCGGCTGGGGCGCCGCTGGAGGTGGTGGGGCTGCTGGGCAACGCGGCCGGGGCCGAGGCGGTGGCGACGATCGGGCATCAGCGGACGATCGAGAAGGGTTCATTGCTCAAGCACGTCGAGTGCTTGTTGAAGTAAGGATCGCGGGACACTGCGATCGAGGCTGCCGGGGATACGTGTGGCGCCGGGGCGGGGACAGAACCGAGCCGCGGCCGCATCCGCCTCGGCATCGAGGAGACGCGTGATGAGACCCATTCGAACCGTGATGGTCACCGGGGGAGGCGGGTACGTCGGGGCGGTGCTGGTGCCGAAGCTGCTGGAGGCGGGGTACCGGGTGCGCGTGGTCGACTGGTATCTCTACGGGGAGAACGTGCTCGACGCGGTGCGTGACGACCCGAACCTGACGCAGATCAAGGGCGACCTGCGCGACCACGAGCTGCTGCGCGACTTTCTGCCGGGGTGCGACGCGGTGATCCACCTGGCGTGCATCTCGAACGACCCGAGCTTCGAGCTCAACCCGAACCTGGGGCGGAGCATCAACTACGAGGCGTTCCGGCCGCTGGTGCAGATCAGCCTCGACTGCGGGGTGGACCGGTTCATCTATGCGTCGAGCTCGAGCGTGTACG
>JADZET010000019.1 GCA_020850375.1 Phycisphaeraceae bacterium
CAGACCGGTTACCCCCTCGTCGAACTCCTCCGCCGCACCCGCCGCACCCCGCCGCAGACCGCCGTCACCCACTCCATGCGCCGCGCCAACGTCCGCGGCTCCTTCGCCATCCGTCCCGTCGACGCCGCCGGATGGACCATCTGGCTCGTCGACGACGTCAAGACCACCGGCGCCACCGCCCGCGCCTGCGCCACCCTCCTCCGCCAGGCCGGCGCGGAACATGTCAACCTCGCCGTCGTCGCCGTCGCCGGCCAAAACCCCCATCCCCCGCTCGAATAAATTGTTCGCCCCCTACTCCCGATGCACCTCGACCGGCCGCCCTTCCTTGGCGCTCCGCACCGCATCGACACACATCGCCACGCTCTTGAAGTTGTCATGCCCCACCGACTCGGGCTCCCGCCCCTCGCTCAGCGCGTCGAGGAAGTCATGCACCACCCCCGCATGCCCCACGTGCTCGAGCTTCGCCCCCTCGAACGCCGACTCCTCCACGTCCATCATCTGGCTGCTGAACTCATGCTTGCCGTCCGGCTTGACCACCTGCGCCTTGATCCCCTTCGCGCCATCCCACGCCAGCGTCCCCTTGGTCCCGATGATCCGCCACTGTGATTCCCACGTCGTGCTCAATCCCTCGGCGCACCACGACCCCCGATAGTTGAACACGATCCCTCTGCTCATCGAAAAGATCGCCGCCGCCGACGCGTCGCCCTTGTACCACGACCCCGTGGGGTTGAACGACCGGCAATACACCTCCGTCGCGTCCGCCCGCGTCAGGAACCTCGCCGCGTCGAACGTGTGGATCGCCATGTCCAAGAGCAGCGGATACGCCATCTCGTCGCGGAATCCCCCGAAGTGCGCCCCCATGTAGAAATCCGCGTCCACCTGCGTGATGTCACCCAGCTCGCCGGAGTCGAGGAACCCCCGCACCGCCCGGATGTTCGGGTCGAACCGCCGATTCTGCGTCGCCGCGTAGACACGCTCGAACTTCTTCGCCGCCGCGATCATCCGCCGCGCCCCGTCGAGCGTGTCGCTGATGGGCTTCTCACCCAGCACGTGGCACCCCGCCGCCAGGCACTTCGTGGTCACCTCTTCGTGCGCCGCCGGTACCGTCACGTCGAACGCCACCCGCGGCCGGGCCAGCGACAGCGCGTCCTCCACCGTGTCATACACCAAGCTGTAGTCCAGCCCATGCCGCTGCGCCATCTCCTCCGCCGCGTGACGCCGCACGTCCACCAACGCCACGAGTTCCAGCGCCGGCGTCTGGCGGATGAGCTTCATCCACCCCTCCGCCATCCGCCCGCAACCGACCAGCATCGCCCGCCACACCTGATCACTCATACGTCACTCCGCTTCCTAACGACTTCAGGCCCGCAGCGACGCCCCCACCTTCGCCCCCAGCGCCTCGACCACGCGCCTGACCTGCTCATCAACCTGCTCGTGCCGCAGCGTCCCGTTCGGATCGCGGAACACCATCCGCAGCGTCACGCTCTTGCGCCCGCTCTCGATGGGCTTGCCCCGATACACCCCCACAAACCCCACGCTCTCGAGCCACGTCACACCCAATCCCACCACCACCCCCTCGATCGCCTGCCACGTCACCGTCTCCTCGACGATCACCGACAGATCTCGCTCCACCGCCGGATACCGTGGCAACTCCATAACCTTCCGGGGGGGCGGATATTTCTCCAGCAGCACGTCCAGATCCAGCTCCGCCACCACCACCGGCGTCTGCAAGTCGAACAATCCCTGCGTCGCCGCGTCGAGCACCCCCAGGAACCCCAGCACCTTCCCCCCTCGCCTGATCTCCGCCGCCGCCGACAGGTTCGCACGCGTCGCCGGCTCATACGTCAGCGTCTGCGTCCCCGCCAGGCTCGTCTGCAACTCATCGATCACCCCGCGAAGCTCCCGCACCGCCTCCCCCGCCGCTCCCGAAGCCCCCGGAGCGTCCGCCAGCATCGCCAAACGCGGCGTCTCGATGATCGCCCCCTTCTCATCACCCTGTCGAATCCACGTCGCCGACGTCTCGAACAGCCGCACCTCCCGATTCCCCGCGTCCTGATTCGCCTTGCGGCAAGTCAACAAGCTCGGCAAGAGCGACGGCCGCAGCATCGGCTCCGCCTTCCGCCGATCGTCATCGACCATCACCCCGCTCGTCCCCGCCGGCAGAAACGCCCGCCCTTGCTTCGGCGCCACGAAGCTGAACGTCACCGTCTCGTAGTACCCATGCGCCGTCAGCACCTGCCGCAGCTGCCCCCGAGCCGCCAGCGACACCGGCGCCGGACGCGCCGCGATCTCGATCCGCTCCCGCATCGGCACATGCTCGAGCCCATACAGCCGAATCACCTCTTCGATCAGGTCCACTTCCCGCTCCAAATCCATCCGATGCGACGGCGCCGAACACGCCACAACTTTCCCGCCATCCTCCAGCACCGGGCAAACACCGATCTTTCCGAGCAATTCCACCATTCTTCCCGCCGGAAGATCCCGGGGGTCCACCCCCGTCAACCCCTGACACCGCGCCACGCGCATCGTCACCCGCCGCGCCGCCGGATCCCCCACGCCGACTCGGATCACTCCCTCCGCCAACTCACCCCCCGCCAGCTCCGCGATCAAGCGCGCCGCCCGCCGACTCGACCGCTCGACCCCCGCCACGTCCACCCCGCGCTCGAACCGATAGCTCGAGTCACTCATGAGCCGCAGCGCCCGGCTCGCCTTCCGCACCGAAAGCGGATCAAACACCGCCGACTCGAGCAGCACCTCCTTCGTCCCCCCCGAAACCTCGCTCTCCAATCCCCCCATCACCCCCGCCAGCGCCACCGGCTTATCCGCATCCGCGATCACCAGCATCGACTCGACCAATTTATGCTTGCTCTGATCAATCGCCGTGAAAGGCTCATCCTTCTTCGCCCGCCGCACGACAATCGCATGTCCACTCAGCTTCGCCAGGTCGAACGCATGCAGCGGCTGCCCCAGCTCCAGCATCACGAAATTCGTCACGTCCACCACGTTGTTGACGCTTCTCAACCCCACCGATTCCAGCCGTTCCACCAGCCACTTCGGGCTAGGCCCAATCTTGACCCCCCGGATCACCCTCGCCGTGTACAGTGGACACATCGCGGCGTCTTCACATCGCACGGATGCGAACAGCTCCGCCTTCCCCGCCACCTTCACCCCCTCGAGCCCCACCGCCGGCCCGCGCAGCTCCCGCCCGCTCGCCGCCGCCGCCTCGCGTGCTAGCCCCACATGGCTCAGCAGGTCCGGCCGATTGCTCGTGACCTCCACCTCCATCGCCCAGTCGCCGCCCACCGGCTCCCACGATTCCGTGGGAAATCCCAGCTCCGTGAACAGCTTCGCCGCTTCCTCCACCGACAGCGGCCGATCCAGGTAACTATTCAGCCAGTTCAGACTCGTTTTCATGGCTCACAAGGTTAGCAACTCACCCGCCCCTTGCCCATCGCGCCGCCATGCCTCAAACTCTCGCCCATGAACGCCCCCTCATCCCCCGCCGCCCCCACCGCCAACCTCCACGGCCGCAAGCCCGGCCGAGGCATCCGCCCCTGGCTCTTGATCCCCAAGGTCCTCTCTTTCGCCACGCTCCTGGGCGGCCTGATCGCCGCCCTGGGCATCGCCCTATCCGCCCGCCAGGACGACCCTGCCTCCGCCCAGCAGGCCGCGCGCACCATCGCCGTCATCGTCCACTGGACGATCATCCCCGGCGGCGCCGGCGCTTTCCTCTTCGGCTTACTCTTACTGCTCCAACACCCCGCCGTCTTCCTCCGCCTGCGCTGGCTCCAGCTCAAGCTCGTCCTGCTCCCCGCCCTGATCCTCCTGCACCTCTACACCCGCCACCTCAACAAAAGCCTGCCCGACCATCCCGCCGACCTCACCGCCCTGCGCGGCATGCTCCTCGCCGCCGTCCTGCTCACCGCCCTGATCATCTTCCTAGGCCGTCACAAACCGCGCCTCACCCAGAACTGGGCCAAGGACTTCCCCGCCCCAAGAAACCCCGCAAGCAATCGCCACGCCTAACTCTTCTCAATCCCCTCCGGCATCCAACAATTCAGCCGCCACCTCGACCCCTCCCCAGGCATCTTCTCCGCCGCCACGTTCTGCATGCACTTCATCCTCGGCAGCTCCGGCAAAACCACCTCTTTCCAGATCCCCTCGAGCTCCACGAACGACACCGCCTTCCTCTCCGACGGCTTGCTCTTCGCATACTCGGCCAGCAATTCCTCCACCTTCCCCCCGAGGTACGCCACCTCCTCCGCCACCATCCGCTCTCCCACCCGCCGGTCCGCCATCCGCGCCGAACTGCTCATCGCAAAATGCTTCCCCGCCTCGCCCTCCTTCGGCAGCCGCGACATGTCCACGCACTCCGGCCGCAACGCCCACAGCAGCGACGTCTCGACCACCCCCGCGTGGTCCGCCACGTGCTTGCCCTCCCCGTCAAACCCCTTCGGGCAGGCCTCGCAGTCCGGCAGCGCATAGATCCGCATCGCGAAGTGCGGCTGAAGCAGCTCGACAAGCTTCTTAAGGTCCACCCAGTTCGGCCCGTAATGACCCGTCAGGATCACCACCGCCTCGAACCCCAGCGCGTCGAACGCCCGCAACTGATACGCCACCATCTTGAAGTGCATCCACACCGGCAGCGCCGTCATCCACGGCCGAGCCTCCCCGATGTTGTCGCTCGCCCACGGTGCATACGCCCCCGTCTCGTGCACATGCCAGAAGTCCGGCGGGCACACGATCCCCCCATGCCTCTTCGCCGCCGCCACGCAGATCCCCCACGCCTTGAGCGCATCGAGCCCTAGCGTGTTATGCGGCCCATGCGGCTCACACAACCCCTGCGGCAGCCAGACCACCGGCCTCCGCGCAAACGCCTCTTCTAATTCATCCGGAAACATCCGCTCCCAACACACCTCGTCACGCATGGGTCACCTCATGTTCTCTCACGTTGAATCCCTGCACCAGCTTACCTATCTGATCCCAAGTCGCACCACCGCCACCACCCCCTCTCCCTCCCAGGGAGAGGGCCGGGGTGAGGGTTGGAGTCTGGCTTTGCCAACCTGGACTATGCACACTGCGACCAAGCAAGAGAGCAAACGAAAACAGCGGTGCCCACACAATACATGAAGCGGTAAATCCACAGATTGACACGCTCAGTAAATGTAACACCACAAAAAGATTGGATTTGCCATCCTCGGACAAATAAGGTGCCCCATAACAGGAAACTGGCACCGGCGATTTGAAGCCAAACAATCAAGGCCGTGGAAGTACACCCAAATGCAGCGTTGAGTATGAATCCAAAAACATAGCCGACTATCGCTGACGCAACCACAAGTAAGAAAGACCATACGAAGGCACGGCGCACGGTGTATGCAGCATGTTCTCTCTGGTCGTCTGGATCACTGTAGTTATTCCTGGCAATCTTATCCTTCTCTTCCTCCTCAATGAATTTTCGGGTATTGACTAACAATAACCAACACAAGCGGAATGCTCTCATAAATCCCAATTTTGTTGGTCGGGTGTTTGCCATGTTCACCACTCGCGTCTTCGGCCTACCGGCACATGCAAATCGACTGTATATTCTCGTTGTCCTTCAACTTCTCCCCATCACCGCGTGATAGCTCCCATCCTGATACCCCGCCTCGCTGCCCCCCGGCAACTCCAGGTGCTCCCGTTCCAGCTTAAGCCCCAACGTCTCTCCCGCCCACCGCGCCTGCCCCTGATTCTCTTCCTGCAACAGACTGCACGTCGTGTACAGCACCCTTCCCCCCGCCCCCGGAACCAGCGCCCTCGCCAGCGTCAGCACCGACCGCTGCGCCTCGACCAGCCCCGCCTGGCTCTGCGGCGAGTACCGATACCGCGCCTCCGGCCTCCTCGCCAGCACCGCCGTGTTGCTGCAAGGCACATCCGCCACCACCAGGTCCGCCGCGTAGTGCACCGGATCCTGCCGCACCGCCTCGAACTTCACCACGGTGACGTTGGCCAGGTTGCACATCGCCTGCCGCAATTCCTCCACCAGCGCCGGGTCGCTGTCCGTGGCCAGGATGCGGGCATTCGGGTGCAGGGCCGCCAGTTGCCGCGTCTTGGTCCCCCGCCCCGCGCAAAGGTCCAAAATCGTCTTAGGCCCCGACTCGATCGTCGCCGACGCCGCCACCGCCAGACACGCCGCCGGGTCCTGCACCCGCCGAGCCGGATGAGCGTGCAGGAACGTGATCATCGCCTCATGCGACCCCCGCCAGACGATGAATCCCTCTCGCTCATGCGCCACCGCCCGCGCCAGCCCACCCTCGTCCGTCGGCAGCTTCCCCACCTCGAACCCCGCCTCCACCGCGATGACCATCGGCGGATGCCGTAGCCCCGCCAGGCACACGCGCTCGACCGCCTCATCCCCCAATTCCCGCCGCCACGTCTCGATCAGGTCCGCCGGATGGCTCGTCGCCAGCGACAGGTACTTGTCCTTCTGCCCCGGGTCCGGCAGCAGCTCCTTCTTAAACAGGATCGACCCACGCTCCAGCGGCAGCCGGTCCCGCGCCGGCCTCCACGGCTCCTCCGGCCGCGCCCCCTCAAGGTCGCGCAGCAGCCCCCGCAGCGCCGCGTTGGTCAGCCCCCCCGCGTTCTTGCGCACCAGCTTCTTGGTCAATTCCACGCTGTCATCGACCACCGCGTGGGCCGGCACGCGATCCATGAACAGGATCTGCGCCCCCGCCGTCATCAGGATCCCCCGCAGCGGCGCGTCGAGCTTCCACAGCGGCCGCTGGAGCTGCTTGCCCAACAGGTAATTGAGCGTCCCCCACCGCTGCACCGTCAGCCGGTAGATCGCCACGGCCAAGCGCGCATCGCGCGGATCAAGCCCCTCCGTCCGCGGCGGCTGCGCCGCCAACCGCGGGAACACCGCCGCCGCCTCGGCGATGGCCTTGGCCGCCGCCGCCCGGGCCGGCGAGGCCGTGTCATAAGGAAGGGGAGGCCTCAAGGCGTCGAACTACCTTCCGGCGCGGGGGAAGGGGCGTTCGTCGATGATTCCGCCGTCTGCTCCGCCCCCTCGGGCGTGTAGGTGATCCCCAGCGCCTTGCAGATCTCTTCGAGCAGCTGATCGACCTTGAAGGGCTTGAACAGCACCCCCGACAGCCCCTCCTGGCTCGCCCGCACGATCGAGTGATTCGGGTCGTACCCGAACCCCGTCATCAGGATCACCGGCAGCGCCTCCTTGACCCGCTTGGCCGCCGCGAAGATCTCGTACCCGTTGCGGTAGGGCATCTTGATGTCCGACAGCACCAGGTCGAACGGGCTCTGCTCGAGCGTGTTGACCGCCTCGTAACCGTCCTTGCAGGTCACGCAGTCCGCCCCGTACTTGGCCAGCACGTCCGCGATCGTCGACCGGATGCTCGCCTCGTCGTCGCTGATCATCACCCGCCTGCCCGCGAGCACCTGCGGGCATGGCCGCTTGTCGAGCTTGTTCGACCCCAGGATCGTGTTCGGCCCGGCCGCCACGTCCCGCACGCTCGTGCGAATGCTCTCGACGTTGTCGATGATCCGCCCCAATCGCTGCCGCATCACGTCGTCGCCGATGTACTCCTCGATCAGCGTCTGCGCCTCGGTGATGATGTCGTTCAGCGGCTGCGCCATCTCCTGCACCACGTTGTCCGCCAGCCGGCCCGTCGTCGTGAAACGCTCGACCACCAGCAGGTTCAGGATGTTCAGCGCCATCGCCACGTTGCGGGCGAAGATCTCCGCGAACTGACGGTCGTCCTCGTTGAACGACCCGATCTGCGAAGACTCGATGTTGTAGACGCCGATCACCTTGTCGAAGAGCGTCAGCGGCACCGTCAGCGAGCTCTTGCAGTGCTGCAGCCCCTGCACGTACCGCGGGTCCTTCTCCGTGTCATGGCAGATGTAGCTGCGCCCCGTCGCCGCCACGTACCCGCTGATCCCGTTGCCCTCCGGCTGCGCGTAGAGGTCGATCTCCAGCGCCTCCTGCGGCAGCCCCTCGCTGATCACCACCTCGAGCTTGTTGCTCCGCTTGTCCAACAGGCGAATGGCGAAGTGGTCGAAGTGCATCAGGTCCTTCGAGAACCGAATGACCTTGTCCTGCAACAGCCGCAGCCGCTGCGGCGGCGTGAGCTTGGCGATCAGCTCGCTCTCGATCCGCGTCAGCTCGCGCCCCGCCGAGTCGATCGCGTCGATCTTCTGCTGCAGCCGACGACCGCTCGTCGCGTCCCACACCACCCCCACCACCTGGCTGACGTGCCCCTTCTCGTCGGTCACCGGCGAGGCCATCAGCTCGAAGTACCGGTCGTTGTGCTGGCAGGTGAACTTGCGGCTGCGCGCCTGCGAGATCTCCCCGATCGGCATCGGCGTGCTGGCGCTGAAGATCGCCCGCGCACGCACGCACAATTGCTTGACCTGCTCGAAGACCTCCGACGGGAACGCCCGCATCCGCTTGTTCGACCACACGCACCGCCCGTCGGCGTCGACGATCATCACGCCCTCGCCGATGGTGTTGAGCACCATCGCCGCCTTGTCGCCGACCAGCTCGCGTTCGAGCGGCAGGAAATCGCCGACGTCCGCCAGGATCGCGTGGTAGTCCGTTTTGCGCAGGGCGTCGATCGCCTGGTCCATGCGCTGGACGACGTCGACTTGGAAGAATTGGCTCAGCGTCTCGGTGGCGGCGCCGGGGCCGGCCACTTTCCCGCTGAGCACCAACAGGCGAGGCCTGTTCTGGTCCATGGATTTCGCCGATCCGTCCCACCCCGGCAACAAAAGTAGATCCGGGAAAGTCTATCGGCTCCTGACGGCTGATGTCAACGCCGACGCATCGACGTCGGCCACGGCCCCGGAATTCTAACTATCGTCAAAATCCAGGGTAAGAACCCAGCATTCCTCCCGTTTCCGCCCCGATAACGCCCATGCCTAACCACGCATCCTGGAATTGTTCTTAACTCTAGGCTGCCAATCAAGCCATACCATGCAGGACAATTCCTGATCCCACCCACTTCTTAACTTCACCCGGCGGGCGTCCCTAGAACGACCGCGTCAGCACCCCCTGGGCCGTCTCCGCCATGAACCCCTGCACCGGCCCGGGAACCCGTCCCAGGCACCCCTTGGCCTGTTGCACGAGCCGCTGGGCCACCGACTGGGCGTACGCCAGCGAGCCGCTCTGGACGAGCCTGTCCCGCAGCGCCGCCAGCTCCGTCGCCAGCGGGTGCCCCGCCTCCTGCGGGAACTCCTCGTGCTCGGTCATCAGACGGCCGATCCGCTGGAGCTGTCCGATAACCTGCTGCCGGGGCTTGCCCGCCGCCTCACACCCGAGCAGGTAGATCACCGGCAGCGTCAGCTTCCCCTTCTCCAGGTCACGCCCCAGCGACTTGCCCACCACCCGCTCCTGCCCCACCAGGTCCAACAGGTCGTCCACGATCTGGAACGCCAGCCCCAGGTACTGCCCGTAGTCGTGCAACGCCCGGGCCGTCTCCGCCGACGCCCCCCCCAACTCCGCCCCCAGTTGGCAGCACGCCCCGCACAGGCTCGCGGTCTTGCGCCGGATGATCTCGAAGTAGGTCGGCTCGTCCAGCCCCCAGTTGTTGCGGTTGGACAACTGCAGCAGCTCCCCCTCGCAGACCGTGTTGGTCGTCCGCGCGATCTGCCTGCTCACCGCCGGCCGATCCAGGCTCGAGCACAGGTGGTACGCGTGGCTGATCAGATAATCCCCCAGGATCACCGCCGCCTCGTTCCCCCGCAGGTGATTGAGCGTTGCCCCCCCCCGCCGCACCTCCGCCTCGTCCAGCACGTCGTCGTGCACCAGCGTCGCCAGGTGCACCACCTCCACCACCGCCGCCAGCACGTGATGCGTCGCCTCCGCCGGCCGCAGGTCCAGCTCGCCGCCCCCCGTCTCCTGCCTCGCCGCCAGCCCCGAGATCAGCACCAGCATCGGCCGCAGCATCTTCCCCCGGTACCGCTCGGCATGCGCCACGAGGTCATTGACCGCCGGCAGGTCGCTCAGAAGCTCCATGACCAGCCGGTTCTGAACCTCCGCCAGGCCGCTCCGCAGCCAATCGGTCATCGCGGTCGTGACGTCGCAGGTCTGTGACATTCGGGCGTCCCGCAGGGTGGATCGTTTTCGGACGTTCGCGGACTTCCGGGGCCGGGCCTACGAGCGGGCCGGGAGGACGATTGTAGAACCCCACCCCCCGACCCACAAAATCTTTGTTCATGCCTTCCTAACAGAACACCTCCGCGTCCACGACAGACAGCCGCGCCGGCCTCGACGCACCGAGCGCCATCCGGGCATCTGGATAACTGCCCGCGCCATCAAAAATTAGTTGACAACCATCTCCACGGCGCGTAACGTCCCAAACAAATCGGCCCGATGATCCGGACGGAAGCGACGTTTATTCTGACGGGCCAGGCGGTGAACTTCTGATGGGGGACGTGCCCGAACCCAACCACGATTCTCAGATCGGCCGCGTCCTTGTCGAACGGGGCCTGGTGACCCCACAGGACATCCAGGCCGTTCGGGAAAAGCAACGCAAGATCTTGGCGGAGAACCCGCAGGCTGACCCCCGACAGGCCAGCCTGACACACCTCCTCATCGCCGAGGGGTATGTCACGCGCCGCCAGATCGAACGCCTGCTCACCGCCAAGTCCGACGAGTCCGGCCGCCACACCCTCCAGACCCAGCAGCAGATCCCCGGCTACCAGCTCCTGGGCAAGCTCGGCGCCGGCGCCATGGCCACCGTCTTCAAGGCCCGACAGCTCAGCCTCGACCGCGTCGTCGCCATCAAGATCCTGCCCAAGAAGTACACCAACAACCCCGAGTTCATCGAACGCTTCTACGGCGAGGGCAAGGCCGCCGCCAAGCTCAACCACGCCAACATCGTCGCCGCACTCGACGTCGGACAGGTCGGCGACACCCACTACTTCGTCATGGAGTATGTCGAGGGCCGAACCCTCTTCGACGACATCACCGCCGGCAAAAAGTACGACGAACGCGAGGTCCTGGACATCATCATCCAGGTCACCCGCGCCCTGAATCACGCCCACAAGGCCGGATTCATCCACCGCGACGTCAAGCCCAAGAACATCATGATCACCGACGACGGCGTCGTGAAGCTCGCCGATATGGGCCTCGCACGGGCCGTCTCCGACCGCGAGGCCGCCGAGGCCGAGCAGGGCAAGGCCTTCGGAACCCCCTACTATATCGCCCCCGAGCAGATCCGCGGCGAGCTCGACGTCGACTACCGCGCCGACATCTACAGCCTCGGCGCCACCTTCTATCACCTCGTCACCGGCAAGGTCCCCTTCGACGGCCCCAACCCCTCGGCCGTCATGCACAAGCACCTCAAGGCCAAGCTCACACCCCCCGACCAGATCAACCCCAACATCTCCTCGGGCATCTGCGAGATCATCGAGGTCTGCATGGCCAAGGACCGCGACAAGCGGTACGCCTCGACCGACGAGCTGCTCGAAGACCTCGAATCCGTCGCCCGCGGTGAGGCCCCCCTCCAGGCCCGCCGAATGTTCGACCTCGCCTCCCTGGCCTCCCTCGAGTCCAGCCGCGACAAGAAGGACCCCGGCGAGACCGCCCGCCTCCTCCTGGCCAACCGCTCGATGATCCAGCTCCTGATCTGGACCGCCGCCGCCGGATGGGCCTTCTTCCTCGTCGCCGTCGTCATCCTGGCCATCAAACTCGGCTGACCCTCTCGGCCCCCGCCTATTATTTTCAGCGCCACCCCCACGCCGACTTCAGGTGCCCCCATGGCCCCGCCGACCGATCCTCTGGACCCCCAGCCAACCCCCAGCAAACAGCCGGGCAGCCGCCAGGCGATGCTGGTCCTGGTCATCGCCTTCCTGCTCGTCTTCCTCGGCTGGCGAACCCTCGGCCGCCCCACCGACCGCGTCGCCTGGGCCCAGGACGTCCAGGCCGTGATGGCCCAGGCCCAGACCCAGAACAAGCCCGTCCTGATGAGCTTCACCGCCGACTGGTGCGGCCCCTGCCAGCAGCTCAAGGCCCGCGCCTTCTCCCGACCCGAAGTGGCTGAGACGATCAGCCGACTGGTCCTCCCGCTGAAGATTGACCTGACCACCCCCAGCGCCGCAGGCGCCGAACTCTGCCAGCGGTACCAGATCGAGGGCACCCCCACCCTGCTCCTGCTCGCCCCCGACGGCAGCGAGATCAGCCGCCGCGTCGGCGTCATCGACCCGGACGAGTTGGTCGACTGGCTCACGCAACCCCGGGGCTGACCGCCATAACCGATCGCTCATGGACCGACCGCAACCTCCGGGACCTTACACGGGGCTTGACCGACCCCGCGAGCCGGTTGATACTTGGCTCTCCTGGCCCGCCCGCCCGGGACGGACCATCCCCCTTGACGGCTCTGTTCCCCCCAAGCGCTCGGAGTGACGCTGATGAAACGTCTTTTAGGTCAGGACCTGCTGCGGTCCCTGGCGACGCTGGGCCTCTTGCTCTGCCTGTCCGCCTGCCAGAAGCCCGCCGACCCCTTCCGCACCGGCCTGGTCTATCCCCTCGACGCCCGACGCCTGGGCTACACCAAGGTCTGGCGCGTCGACCTCAACCTCCCCGGCAAGGCACGCCTCCGCTCCGCGGAGCTCCTCGGCGACCTGCTCCTGACCGTCGAGGTCCCGAGCAACCTCGTCACCGCCCTGCGGGCCCAGGACGGCAAGGTCCTCTGGACACGCCAGGTCGGCGAACGCGGCCAGGAGATCTTCACCCCCACACGGCAGGGCGACAGGATCCTGGTCAACACCGAGACCCACCTGGCCATCCTCGACGCCTTCACCGGACGGCCGCTCCAGACCAACCCCCTCGAATACGTCGTCATCACCGCCCCGGTCGTCCACGGACCCCTGGCCATCTTCGCCTCCGCCGAAGGCCGCGTCTTCGCCCAGCGGATCGACTCCGGACAGCTCGCCTGGTCCTACCAGATGCCCGCCGGCGTCCGCATGCGCCCCGCCGTCTATGGCAACGACGTCCTGATCGCCGACATCACCGGCTTCTACAAGATGCTCGACGCCAACACCGGCCAGCCCCACTGGTCCGGCCGAAGCTTCGCACCCAACTCCCAGCCCATCCTCACCGAGTACGGCCCGTTCATCGCCAGCCAGGACACCTTCCTCTACGCCCTGGACTCCGCCACCGGCAAGGACCGCTGGCAGTACGCCGCCACCACCCCCCTGCACCAGCCCCCCGCCCTCGTCGGCTCTGTCCTCTACCAGACCCTGGGCTCTCGCGGCCTCGTCGCCCTGGACCCGGCCACCGGCAAGCTCCTCTGGCAGTCCAAGGACCCCGCCACACCCATCACCCAGGTCGGCGACGCCCTGGTCCTCTACGTCCGCCCGCGCCTCGAACTCGTCGACGCCGCCACCGGACGCCCGCGATCCGCCACCCTCAGCCGCAACATCGACAAGGCCCTCGCCCTGCCCGACGGCTCACTGGTCCTGATCTCCAACCGCGGCGCCATCGAGTGCCTCCAGCCCCACGCCGTGCCGACCACCCCCACCGAATAACCTCACGTCACCCCCTCCCTCACCGCCCGAGCGAGCCCATGACCAGCGACCTCGTCCCCGTCCGACGTGCCCTGATCTCCGTCAGCGACAAGACCGACCTCGTCCCCTTCGCGCGCCGACTCGCCGGACTGGGCGTCCAGATCATCTCCACCGGCGGCACCGCCAAGGCCATCGCCGACGCCGGCATCCCCGTCACACCCATCGACCACGTCACCGGCTTCCCCGAGATGATGGACGGACGCGTCAAGACCCTGCACCCCAAGGTCCACGGCGGCATCCTCGCCCTCCGCGACGAGCCCTCCCACATCCAGGCCATGAAGGACCACGGCATCGAGCCGATCGACCTGGTCTGCGTCAACCTCTACCCCTTCGAGAAGACCGTCGCCCGCCCCGACGTCACCACCGAGCAGGCCATCGAGCACATCGACATCGGCGGCCCCTCCATGGTCCGCAGCGC
>JADZET010000020.1 GCA_020850375.1 Phycisphaeraceae bacterium
CGAGAAATCTTCGAAAAAACTTCCTCCGGGGGTTCCACTCCCCGAGGTTTGATGTATGATCTAGGTGGATGGGAGTAGAAAGACGGAGGGGGATTGCGCGGCCACACACGGTTACTCCTATTCGACCCATAAAACTAAAGAAGCCTTTAAACAACTCGTCAAACGGTTGATTCGTTGACCTTATTGACGACGGCAGCAGCCCAGGGTTGTGCACGTGGAGTGGAGAGAGACACACGGGCACCAAACAACCCTGGGGCCATACCTTCACCTTAAGTTGCCCGTGAAGGAGGGATTCGCATGCGGAAGCTGCGTCTCTACGCCCTGCTTATTGCCATTGGCTCCACGATGGCGGCGCAAGCCTCGATGAGCTACGGCGATTTTGGGGGAGGAAGCGAAATCGGTTTTCTCAGTGTCACCGAGACCTCGGCCCCCGGTGAAGTTGAGCCTCTTTACGGCGCCCCGACGCTGATCGGCCCGGGCGTGCTGCACTTCAATCCATTGGTTTTCGTCGCCGATGCGCCTCCGGGCGACACCACCGGGTCATTGCTGACGCTGACCATCACTGCGCCAGAGGGCGAGTACCTCTCATCGATCGCCATCCATGAGCTCGGCGACTACGCGACGCTGGGCGTCGGCGCCGTGGTGCAGGCGTCGTTTGAGGCCATCCTCGCCGAGGGCCCCGGCACGGCCAACGTCATCACCACCGCCGATGACGTCTGGCACAGCTCGCTGGCCCCGGGCTTCATGCTCGGCCACGGCTTCTGGACGCTCGACGGCGTCGTCGACCTGTCGCAGTACGAGGTAAGCAGCGTGGTGTTGTCGCTGGACAACAACCTGCTGGCCGTCGCCCCCAGCGACGCCGCGTCCTTCATCCAGAAAAAGGGCCTGACCATCACCGTCACGCACGTGCCCGAACCGGCCACGCTCTTCCTCCTGGGCGCCGGCACGGTCATGCTGGTCTACCGCCGGTCCTACCGGGCCCTGACTCACTAAGGCCCTAGCCCGATCTGATCCCTCCAAGCCCCGGACATATCCCGGGGCTTTTTTTTGTTGCCGATCGTCCGTGCCGGCGCCTTGATGTCTTGTTCGACGCTGGCGATCAGGCGGACGGACGGCTACCATCGGAACTCGTTCCGGACCCGCCCCCGCTCACCCGATCCCCGGTGGACACCGCATGACCCCCGCCCAGATCGCCCAGCACGTCAGCCGCGTCCTCGGCCAGGCCGTCACCGAGGCCCTGGTCGAGCCCGGCCAGAAGCACCCCCGCCTTCACACCACCGCCGGGCACTGGCGCGCCCTGGCCGAGCGCCTGGCGAACGACCCCATGCTGGCGTTCGATTGGCTTAGCTGCCTGACCGCCCTGGACTACGCGGCCGACCAGAAGCTCGCAGCCGTCTACGACCTGCGTTCGACCCGTCACGGCCACGAGATCGCGGTGAAGGTCTACCTCGACCGCGACAAGCCCGAGCTGCCGACGGTCATGGACCTCTGGCCGGCGGCCGACTGGCACGAGCGCGAGGCCTACGACCTCATGGGCATCCGCTTCATCGGCCACACGGACCTGCGGCGCATCCTGCTGCCCGAGGACTGGGTCGGCCACCCGCTGCGCAAGGACTACGTCTTCCCCCGCCAGTACCAGGGCATCCCCGGCACCTACGAGCTGGACTGGCAGCAGCAGCCGAACTACCCCGGCTGACGCCCCGACGTTTGTCCTGCTCAATGTTCGGGGGGCTTACCGCCGGCCCACAAGCCCGTCCGTCGCTCGTGCCATGAGCACTCGGCGCGACAGCCGCGGTCGCACGCGGGCCCCGGCTCCGCGGCGATGTGCCTTGGTCACATGGTCAGGGTCAGGACCTGCTCGCGTCGCGCAACAGACCCGCGAGGCGCTGCCTCTGGGCGTTGGTCCAGGCCGGCTGGGCCGCGTCGACCACCGCCTCGATCGCTCGCTCGGTCGATCCGTCGAAGTAGGTGTGCACGAGTCGGCGGATCGCCGCCCGGGCCGCCTGCCTGGTGTTTCGCGTCGGCGCGTAGAGATAGCGGATGCCGTCCTTGTGATGGCGGAGATGGTTCTTCTGCTCAAGGATCCGCATCAACGCCCGCACGGCCGAGTAGCTCGGCGGGTCGGGAAGCTGCTCGAGCACCTCGGTGACCGAGCACTGTCCCTGACGGTAGATGATGTCCATGATCTGCCGTTCGCGGCGGGTCAGATCCTCCGAGGCAATCCTGGCCATGGCCCTGGTTCCTTTCTCGAATACGCACCCGAAAGGTCAGCCCGGCTGCCCCGTCGCCGTCGATCCCGGGTTAGGGTCGGGATCTCAAATACTAGACGTCTAGTCGCTGAAACAACGGGCTTATTTTAGTTTCTCGGCCGCGTGTGTGCAACGCCACATCAAAATGACTTCGTGCGAAGATAAAAATGTACATTAGTAGACTCCGTTCGTCCAGCGGATCCGGCCGGAGCGGGCCGTGGGCGCGGATGTTCCGACCGTCGGCCCCGCCGAAGCGTGCGCGGTTATCGGTCGCGAAAACGCACCGGGCCTGGGACGCCGGCGTTCGTGGGGAGTCAGGTCATGGCCGGAGCGTCATGAATCCAAAAATCATCATGAGAAAAACGCGATTGAAGAATGTGATGCTCTACGGGCCGATATAACAGACCATGCCCAGCATCAGCCCCAGCTCGTGCGGCGGAGATGTCGGTTACGCGGTCAGCCTGGCCGTGGCCGTCAAGTCCCAGCAGGCCAGCAAGCAGCAGGGACAGGCCATGATCAAGCTGCTCGAGGCTGTCGCCGAAACACAACGTCAGACCGCCGCGAACCTCCGGGCGTCCACGCCCGTGGTCCCGTCCGCGGGGCGCCTGGATGTCACCGCCTGATCGTCGGCCTACCCCCCTGCCCCGCAATCAACCCCATTCGTCCCGCACTTCCTTGCCGATCGCATCGAGCACCGCGGCATGCACCGCACCGTTGCTGGCGATGATCCCGCTGTTGTGCTCGAGCCGTGGGCCAGAAGAAAAATCCAACGGTTCGCCCCGTGCGTCGGTCACGCGCCCGCCGGCCTCGGCCACCACGATCGCGCCGGCCGCGTGGTCCCAGATGTGCTCGCGGTAGTCCGCCCGCGTCGGCAGACGCATGTAGACCATCGCGTCGCCCCGGGCCACGGCGACGTACTTGGCCTGCCCGTCCATCCGCAGCGGCGAGCGACGCAGTCCCAGCCGCGCGGCGATCCGCGCCGAGGCCGCCTGGTCCGAGTGGCCCGGCTCGTAGGACTCGCAGAACACCGCGTCGGCGGGATCGGCCACGCCCGACACGCGCACGGGCCGCGCCGAGTCCTCGGACGCCGACGCCGGCCAGAGCGGCATCTGCACCACGCCTCCGCCCCGTCGCCCGAGCATCAGCACACCCTCGCTCCGCGCCGACGACATCCGCGGGCAGGCCAAGGCGCCGAACACCACATGTCCTTCCTCAATCAACGCCAGAGCGATCGCATAGTGATCGCCGCGGATAAAACCTTTCGTGCCGTCGATCGGATCCAGCGTCCAGAAGCGATCGGCATGCCGACGACCGGCGCCGCGATCGATCCAGGCCAGCACCTCCGCTTCCTGAGCTGGCGTGCCGAGCGTGTCCCCGACACGTTGGATGACTTGCGCACGCTCGGAGGCGTGGTCCGGCTGGCGGAGTTGCGTCGTGCCCTCCTCGGCCACGATGGCGTCGTGCGGGAAGGACTCGGCCAGTTGCCGGCAGATCAGCGCCTGCGAGGCGAAGTCCGCCACGGTCACGGGGCTGCGGTCCTGCTTGCTGATCGCCCCCCCGGCACGCCCGGCCAGCGACGCCTGGACGTCACGGCAGACCGACGCCGCCTCCCGCAGCGCCCGCACCGCCACGGCGGACTCTTTCTCGAAATCCTTGTTCATGCTTCTCCCGCACCCGTCGGCCTGATCCTGCCGGCCCACCCCGCGTCAGACACCCGGATCGTAGCCGCCCCCGCTCCCGGAGCTGGCCAGGTTGGCGAAACGCGTGGTGTTGCCGTTGAAGTGCAGCCGCACCGTGCCGGTCGGGCCGTTACGCTGCTTGGAGATGATGACCTCGGCCACGTTGACCTTGTCCGGGTTCTCCTGGGCCCACTCGGGCTCGTTGTGGTAGTACTCCTCACGGTGGAGCATCATCACCACGTCGGCGTCCTGCTCGATCGAACCCGACTCGCGCAGGTCGCTCATCCGCGGCCGATGCCCCTCGCGGGCCTCGGGCGAACGGTTGAGCTGGCTCAGGCACACCACCGGGACGTTGAGCTCACGCGCCAGAGCCTTGATCCCACGCGAGAGCTCCGATACTTCCTGCTGCCGGCTTTCCGCCCCCGGGCTGGACATCAACTGCATGTAGTCGATGAACACAGCCTTGATGTCGTGCCGCGCCGCCAGGCGTCGGGCGCGAGCCCGCAGCTGCAACAGCGACAGGCCCGGTGAGTCGTCAATCAGCAACGGCGCATCGGCCAGGTCGCCGACCGTCATCGCCAGCCGGCCGTATTCTTCCTCGCTGAGCATGTTCCGCCGCACGCGGTGCGAGTCGACGCCGCTGCGCGAGCAGAGCAGTCGCTGGGCGAGCTGCTGCCGGCTCATTTCCAGGGAGAAAACAGCCACGGGCTGCTTGTTCGTCGCGGCGACGTGCTCGGCGATGTTCAGGGCGAAGGCTGTCTTGCCCATGCTTGGCCGGCCGGCGACGATGATCATCTCGCCGCCCTGCAGGCCGCTGGTCATCTCGTCGAGCTCGAAGAAGCCGGTCTCCAGCCCCGTGAGCTGCTGGCCCTCGCGGGCCTCGAGCTGGGCGAAGGTTTCTTGGAGCAGTTGGCCCAGCGCCCCGGCCTCGGTCGAGCCCTGCGTCTCGGCCAGACGGAAGATCTCCCGCTCGGCCAGGTCCACCTGCTCGGCCGCGGGCTCGCCGCTGGTGTAGGCCTTCTGGAGGATCTGGCTCGCTGCGTCGATCAGGCTGCGCAGGACGGCCTTGTCACGCACAAGCTTGGCGTAGTAGGCGGCGCTCGACGCCGACGGCACGCCCTCGGCCAGCTCGACGAGGTACTGCACGCCGCCGAGGTCGGCCAGGGCGTTCATGTCGGCGAGCTTCTGCTGGAGCTGGACGAGGTCGATCGGGATGTTGCGGTTGTAGAGGTCGACCAGGGCCTGAAAGATCAGGCCGTGGCGGGTCTGGTAGAAGTCGTCGGGGCTGGTGATGACCTGCACGACCTCGCCGACGAACCGGCCGTCGAGGATCATCGAACCCAAGAGACACATCTCGGCCTCTAGCGCGTGCGGCGGCAGGCGGTCGAAGAGCTTGGCCAGCTCCGGCGGTCGAGACGTGCGATCTGTGCGGGGCAGCGCGGTGGTCATGACGGTGGCCGATGATCCATTGGGGAAGCCGACCCGGGGCGTCGGCCTGACTGCTCTTTGAGGGATTCTATATGACCCACGAAACAGGCGTGACGCTTTCGCTGTTGCGTGAGAAAGCTGTCGTCTTCGACCGACCACTTCCCTAATCCCTAAACCCTTAACCGACCACCAGGTTGATCAGCTTCCCGGGAACGACGATCACCTTCCTGACCGTCTTGCCGGCCACCAGTCCCGCGATCTTTTCATCCGCCAGCACGGCTTTCTCCACGGCCTTGGGGTCGGCGTCGGCCGGCACGGTCACCCGGCCGCGCAGCTTGCCGTTGATCTGCACGGGGTACTCGATCTGGTCCTCGACGAGCATCGCCGGGTCGTAGGTCGGCCACTTCTCGCGCGAGAGCGACGCCGTGTGCCCGAGCAGCTTCCAGAGCTCCTCGGCCATGTGCGGGGCCATGGGCGAGAGGCAGAGCACGATCGGTTCGGCCAGCTCGCGTTCGAGCGTCTCACGCCCAACCAGCTCGTTGTTGAGCTCGATCAGCGCCGCGATGGCGACGTTGAAGGACATCGAGTCCATGCCCTCGGTGACGCGCTTGATCGTCTTGTGCAAGAGCCGACGAAGATCTTCCGGGGCGGGCGTGTCGACGACGCGGAGCTTGCCGGCCTCCTCGTCGACGAAGACGCGCCACAGCCGCTGAAGGAAGCGGTGCACGCCGGTGATGTCGCGCGTCCGCCAGACCTTCGACTGATCCAGCGGCCCGAGGTACATCTCGTATAGCCGCAGCGTGTCGCAGCCGTACTCCTGGCAGATCTCGTCGGGCGTGACGGCATTCTTGAGGCTCTTGCCCATCTTCCCGAATTCTTGCTTGACGGGCTGGCCTTGATAGTAGAAACCGCCGTCCTTCTCCTGGACCTGATCGGCCGGCACGTAGACGCCGCGGGCGTCGGTGTAGGCGTGGGCCTGGATGTAGCCCTGGTTGAAGAGCCGGCCGAACGGCTCGGGCGTCGAGACGTGGCCCAGGTCGAAGAGGACCTTGTGCCAGAACCGCGCGTAGAGCAGGTGCAGCACGGCGTGCTCGGCCCCACCGACGTAGAGGTCCACCCCGCCGGCGTGGTGCGAGCCGTCGGCCTTCTTGCTGAGCATCCAGTATTGCTCGGCCTCGCGGCCGGCCAGTCGGTCGCTGTTCTTCGGATCGCAGAAGCGCAGGTAGTACCAGCACGAGCCCGCCCACTGGGGCATGGTGTTGAGCTCGCGGACGTAGAGCTTGCCGTCGAGGTGGACGTGCTTCCACGATTCCGGGGCGCGGGCCAGAGGCGGCTGCGGCGGGGCGTGGGGATCGTCCGACGCGGCGGGGCGGAAGTCGTCCATGGCCGGCAGTTCCACCGGCAGGTCGGACTCCGTCAGGGCCCGGATCTCGCCATCGGGGCCGTGCAGGATGGGGAAAGGCTCGCCCCAGTAGCGTTGTCGGCTGAAGAGCCAGTCGCGCAGCTTGTACTGCACCTGAACGCGGCCGTAGTCGTTGGCGGTCAGCCACTGGTTGATCGCCTGCTTGGCCTGCGGGGTGGGGAAACCATTGAGCGTGACGAACTCGTTGGCGGAGTGGACGTTGGCGCCGTCGGCCTCGATGGCGTGGCCGATCTTCTCGACCAGCCGGCCCTGCCGCACGGCCAGGCCCAGGCCGCGAATATCCTGCGTCGCCAGCGGGGCGATGCTTTCTCGCCAGATCTCCGCGTCGGCGCCGGACACACACGGCAGGTCCGCCACGGCCTTGACGGGGTCGGCGGGGAGCTTGCCGGCCTTGTCGGCCTCGAGTGTCTTGCGCCAGGCGGCGCCGAACTCCGCGTCGGGGCGGCTGAGCGTCTGAGCGACGAAGAAGGCCAGCGCCCCGGCCGGGCTGGTCAACTCGACATCCTCCTCGTCGAGCCGGTCGAAGAAGCCCTTGACGGCCGCGAGCATCGGCGGGTAGACGACGTCGTGGATCGGCAGGTCGTGGGCCTTGGCGAAGTCGAAGTCGCGCTGGTCGTGGGCGGGCACGGCCATGATGGCGCCGGTGCCGTAGCCCATCATCACGTAGTCGGCGATCCAGATCGGGATCTTCTGGTTGTTGGCGGGGTTGAGCGCGTACGCGCCGGTGAAGACGCCCGTCTTGTCCTTCGAAGCGGATGGGTCCCCCGGAAGTTCCCCCTGCCGCTGCCGGTCGGACTTGGTCGCGGCCGCTCTGCGGTAGGCGTCGACACGGTCCCAGTCGTCCGGCGGGGTGATCGCCTGGACGAGCGGATGCTCGGGGGCCAGGACCATGTAGGTGGCCCCGAAGATGGTGTCCGGCCGGGTGGTGAAGACGACGATGGTCTCCCCGGCGTGCTCGGCCGTTGAGCCATGGGCGTCGTAGGCCAGGGGGAACTCGACCCGCGCCCCCTCGCTGCGGCCGATCCAGTTGCGCTGCATGATCTTGATCGGCTCGGGCCAGTCGACCAGGTCCAGGTCGGACAGCAGGCGTTCGGCCAGGGCGGTGATGCGGAGCATCCACTGCCGCAACGGCCGGCGGAAGACGGGATGGTTGCCGCGCTCGGAGCGGCCGTCGGCGGTCACTTCCTCGTTGGCCAGCACCGTGCCCAGGGCCGGGCACCAGTTCACGGGCACCTCGGCAAGATAGGCCAGCCGCTGGTTGTCGATCACCCCGCGCTGCTCGGCGGGCGAGAGCTCGTGCCACTTGCGCACGCCGATCGGCGGGCCTTCGAGGGCGTCCAGTCCCGGGGCCTGGGCCTCGGCCAGATCCCCATCCAGCCCGACATAGAGCCGTTCGGACTCGAGCAACTGCCGCAGCTTGTCGATCGAACGGGCCTTGCCGCGGGCCGGGTCGAACCAGGCGTTGTAGAGCTGAAGGAAGATCCACTGCGTCCAGCGGTAATACGCGACGTCCGTGGTGGACAGGCTGCGGTCCCAGTCGTAGCTCAGGCCCAGGCTCTTGAGCTGCCGGGTCATGTTGGCGATGTTGCTCTCGGTCGTGACGCGTGGGTGCACGCCGTGCTCGACGGCGAACTGCTCGGCGGGCAGGCCGAAGGCGTCGTAGCCCATCGGGTGCAGGACGTTGTACCCCTGCATCCGCCGGTAGCGGGTGACGATGTCCGTGGCGATGTAGCCCAGCGGGTGCCCGACGTGCAGCCCCACCCCCGAGGGGTAGGGGAACATGTCCAGGACGTAGTACTTGGGCTGATGCGGGTCGAACCCCTCGTGCCCGGGGTTGAGGGCGGCGAAGGTCCCATGCTCGGCCCAGTAGGCCTGCCAGCGGGCCTCGATGGCGGCAAAGTCATATCGCATTGCCTTGAGGATAAAGACTGTCCGGCGGGTAGCAACTGGCGGCGTTCGAATCACGCTAACTCTTTGCAGTGACCGAGCCTCGATGGCCGATGCCGCTCTCATGAATCGACCCGGATCCGGGTGCAAACATCGGCGAAAACGGTAGACTGGGGTTGTTTGTCTTTTTCAAATGGGGTGGCCCCGGCGCTCTCCCCCCGGGCCCTGTGAAAGGTTTCAGCCATGGCCTCCGTCGTTCACTTGATCGATACCTCTCTGCGCGATGGTCATCAGTCCCTGCTGGCCACGCGGATGAGCACCGAGCAGTGCCTGCGGGTGCTGCCCCTGCTGCGCGACTCGGGCTACCAGATCCTCGAGCTCTGGGGCGGGGCGACGCTCGACTCAGCCCTGCGCTTCACCGGCGACCATCCGTTCGATCGCCTGGAGAAGTTCCGCTCCATCCTCGGCGACCCGCGCCACGGCGGCGTGGTCATCCGCTCGCTCTGCCGGGGGCAGAACCTCTTCGGCTACACGCCCTATCCGGACAACGTGGTGATCGAGTTCCTCAAGGAGGCGGTCCGCACCGGCGGGACGCGGATGCGCGTGTTCGACGCACTCAACGACTATCGCAACCTCATGACGGCGATCATGGCCACCAAGACCTTCAACGGCCACGCCGAGGCGGCGATCTCCTACACCACCAGCCCCGTCCATGACGTGCCGCACTTCCTGAACTTCGCCCGCCGGGCCCTGGACGCCGGGGCCGACTCGCTGGCCATCAAGGACATGGCCGGGCTGCTCCACCCCGCCGACGCGTTCGAGCTCATCAGCGCGCTCAAGAAGCAATTCCCCGGTGTCGAGATCACGCTGCACTCGCACGACACCAACGGCCTGGCGGTGACCAGCTATGTGGTGGGCATGGTCCTGGGCGTGGACCACCTGGACACCGGCCACGGCCCGATGGCCGGCGCCACCGCGCAGCCGCCAGTGGAACTGATGCTCTACTTCGCCAAGGAGCTGGGCATCCCCGTCAACGTCAACAACACCAAGCTGTTCCCGAAGATCGACGCCGAGCTGCGTAAGATCCGCCAGGAATTGACCAAGGTGGACACCGATCCGGCCCACTTCGGCAACCCCTGGCCCTCCGAGCCCACCCCGGAAGTGCGCAAGCTCGTTTGCCAGGCCGCCAACCTCATCCAGAAGCGCGACCGCGAGAGCCTCGAGCAGGCCATCGCCATCATCGAGGACCAGATCCTCGTCCCCCAGGGCTACCCGGCCGTCGATCGCAAGCAGCTCGAGGCCCAGATCCCGGGGGGGATGATCTCCAACCTCAAGAACCAGCTCAAGGACCAGGGCAAGCTCGACCTGTTGCCCCAGATCCTCGACGAGGTGCCGCGTGTGCGCAAGGCCTCGGGTTACGTCCCGCTGGTCACGCCGACCTCGCAGATCGTCGGCACGCAGGCGGCCTTCAACGTCATGCAGGGCGCGCCCTACGCCTTCGTCAGCGAGCCGTTCCGCGACCTGGTGATGGGCAAGTACGGCCGGCCCCCCGGCCCGCCGGACCCGGACGTCCTGGCCAAGATCGCCGGCGGGCAGGAACCCCTGCGCAAGCGCCCGGCCGCCTACGTCCCGGACGTCGACCTGGACAAGGTCGTGGCGGAGAACCCCGGGATCATCAAGAGCAACCGCGATCTGCTGCTGCTCTTACTCTTCCCCGGCCCGGCCAAGGCATTTCTGGGCAAGGCCGCCGGCAAGTAAGCCGATTCACTCATTGGTTGACCGCCTCAAGCCCAGGCTGACCAGGCCCGGGCTTGTTTGTCAGAGATGCACTCACGGCAGATAGCCGATTCCAGGCTATAATTCGCCCATGATCTTGCTGATCGACAACTACGACAGCTTCACCTACAACCTCGTCCAGCGGATCGGAGAGCTCGACGCGACGCTGGACCTGCGCGTGGTCCGCAACGACAAGATCACCCCCGAGCAGGCCGCGGCGCTCGGCCCCTCGCACATCATCATCTCGCCCGGCCCCTGCACGCCGCGCGAGGCCGGCGTCTCCTGCGACATGATCAAGGCCCTGGCCGGGAAGATCCCCATCCTGGGCGTCTGCCTGGGCCACCAGTCGATCGGCCACGTCTTCGGCATGACCGTGGACCGCAACTACCGCCTGATGCACGGCAAGGTCTCACCGATCGAGCACGACGGCAAGACGATTTTCCAGGGCCTGTCAAATCCCTTCGAGGCCACGCGTTACCACAGCCTGGTCATCCTGCCCGACACGTTCGACAGCAATCGCTTTGAGAAGAGCGCCTGGACGGCTGAGGGCGAGATCATGGCCCTGCGCGCCAAGCCCGGCGTCTTCGGCCCGGCCCCGCTCGAGGGCGTGCAGTTCCACCCCGAGAGCTTTCTGACGCTCGAGGGTCCGCGCATGCTCGCCAACTTCCTGGGCCTGCCCGCGCCCAAGCCGTCGCTCATGCCCGCCGCGGCCGTCTGATCCCATGGCCCCCGGAACCCCGACCCCCCGGCCTCTCGGAACCTTGGTCATGGCCGAGACTCCTTCGAACCCGTCGCCCGCCCCCCCACCGCCTGCACCTGAGGCGCTCCCGCAAGCGTCGCTGGCGTCTGAGCCGATCCCCACCGGCCGGATCGTGAGGTGGAGCCTGATCCTCGCCGGCTCGGGGCTGTTGGCGGTGGCGGGGATCATCCTGCAATTCGGCCTGGTCAAGGCGGTGCAGGCTGAGCTCTGGTCGGCCATGGTGGTGCTGGCGATAGCCGTGGTGCACGGGGTGGGCCTGGGCCTGGGTGTCGCGGCGATCGTTGGCTGGTACAACCGCGGATCGCTGCTGGCGGCCGTGGCGGTCGTGCTGGCCAATGTCATCGGCCTGGCTCTGATGATCTGGTAACTCCCCTGACGATCCCCCGCGCAAGATCATCGCGCAACCATTGCGCCGCGTCCAGGCACGTCAAGAAAAAGAAAAAGCCCGCAGCGACGCGGGCTTGGGGGGGATTGAGATTTTAGAACCGTCGCTCACTGGAGCAGCTGGAGCACCTGCTGGGCCGAGCTGTTGGCCAGGGCCAGGACGGACGTGCCGGCGCTGACGAGGATCTGGGACCGTGAGAGCTTGGCCGTCTCCTCGGCGAAGTCGGCGTCGCGGATCTGGCTCTGGGCGGAGCTGAGGTTCTCCATGGCGATGCCCTGGCTGCGGATGGCCGTCTGCAGGGTGTTGCGTTCGAAGGCGCCCAGCCGGCCGCGGGTGGTGGTGATCTGATCGATGGCGGCGTCGAGGATGTCCGAGCCCTCAGTGAAGTTCTCGGTGGCCAGGGCGTTGGCCCCGCCGGTGCGGAGCGAGCTGAGGTAGCCCACCACGCCGTCACCCAGCCGGCTGGCGGCGACCGAGCCGATGCCCAGGCTCACCTGCTGCTGGCTGTTGACCGACGAGCCGATCTGGTAGAGCGCCCCGCCGCCGGTGATGGTGAAGCTCTTGGTGACGTTGGTCAGGTTGGCCAGGTCCTCGGTCAGGGTCATGCGGAGGTTGAGCGTGCTCGACCGCAGGGTCACGTCCAGGCCGTCGCCCAGGGCGAGGATGCCGTTGACCACGGCCATGACGTCCACGCCGGTGTCGTTGTTCTTCTCGACCTCGGCGGCGCCGGAGGCGTCCTTGGCCTCGTAAGTCTTGAAGTTCGAGTCCTTGGCGTAGTCGACCTTGACGAAGGCATCCGAGCCGTACGCATCGGACTTGAGCACGATGCCCGAGGCCGCGTTGGCCGAGTTGTAGAGCTCGGCGATGACGCCCGTGGCGTCGGAGGTCTGGTTGATGGCGTTGACCAGGTCGGAGACCGAGGTCTGGGAGTTGATGGTAATGTCCTCGACGCCGGTGTTGCCCTGGACGGTGATGGTGGTGTTCACACCGGTGAACAGCGTCCCGCCTGCGGAGATGAACAGGCTGGCCTTCTCGGCGCTGTTGAGCACCTCGAGGTTGACCGGGATGCTCGTCCGCGTGCCGAACTGGGCGTTGTAGATCTTGACGCTGGAGAAGGCGGAGGTCGAGATGCCGCTGGTGCGGTAGTCCAGCGAGCCGTTGAGCAGCTTGAGCCCCGCGAAGCTCGTGGTGTTGGCGATGCGGGTGATCGACTCGATGGC